>CATJWI010000086.1 GCA_949744075.1 uncultured Eubacteriales bacterium
GACATAATCGCTCTTCAGACTGTCCATGATAACCCCAGAAAGGTGGCTTATCATGGACAGTTTGGCAGTGTGGGAACTTTTTCTATACACCGGGCTTCCGGAGGTGTATAATGTGTACTGCAAATTGAGAGAGGAGGAGCGTCAGGAGAAGGAGACCGCCTGACGCCCAATACATATGGCGCATTTGGTGACAAAGGGCCTGGTGCTACGGGAGGTCAACTACAAAGAGTCGGACAAGATATTGACCATCTTGGCCGAGGGCCAGGGCAAGCGGACGGTGAAGGCCCAGGGCTGCCGGCGGAAGAACAGCCCCCTGGCGGCCTCTGCCCAGCTTCTGGTGTTCTCCGATATGACCCTCTACGACTACCGGGACCGCTGGGCGCTGAAAGAAGCGGCCACCCTGGAGGAGTTCCGGGGCCTGCGCTCCGACCTCACAAAGCTGGCCTTGGGGACCTACTTTGCCGAGGTCTGTGAGGCGGTGAGTGGGGAGGGGATCGAGACCCCGGGGCTTCTGAGCCTGGTCCTCAACTGCCTCTATGCCCTGGATAAGCTGGAGAAGCCCTCGGCCCAGGTAAAGGCGGCCTTTGAGCTAAAGCTGGCCTGCCTGGCGGGCTACGAGCCCCTGGTGGAGAGCTGCGCCGTCTGTGGGGCGGAAAACCCGGAGCGCCCCCGGCTGAACCTTTCCGAGGGGGTCCTTCACTGCGACAAATGCCGCCGGGAGCTGGGGGACGTGGGCATCTCCATGCCCCTGGACGGGGCCAGCCTGGCGGCGGTGCGGTACATCGCCTACGGTGACCCCAAGCGCCTGCTGTCCTTCCGTATCCCGGAGAACAGCCTGGAGCTCCTGGCGGGGGCGGCGGAGAGCTTCCTGCTGACCCAGCTGGAACGGGGCTTCCGGACGTTGGATTTTTACAAGGGACTATAGGTGTAAAGCGGCGGGGGTAAGCCCCCGCCCTACAAAATGAAAAAAGAGCGTAGGGTGGGGGCTTGCCCCCGCCGTGTTTGGAGGCATACATATGACCTTGGACAAGGGTGTCATCGGAGAGAGCTATATCGTAAAAAAGATCGACCTGCCCCAGCAGATGGAGCACCGCCTGGAGGCCATCGGCATGACCCTGGGGGGCAAGGTCTCCATCCTGGGCAGCAAGGACAGGGGGACCATGATCCTGAAGATCCGGGGTTCCCGGTTCGCCCTGGGCCGGGGCATCACACAGAAGATCGAGGTGGCCTGAGATGGGAAAGCAATTAACGGTGGCCTTTATCGGCAACCCCAACTGCGGCAAGACCACCCTCTTCAACGCCTACACCGGGGCCAACCTGAAGGTGGCCAACTGGCCCGGTGTTACCGTGGAGCGGGTGGAGGGAGTCATGAAGGACCACGGCCTGGACATCCGGCTGGTGGACCTGCCCGGGACCTACTCCCTCACTGCCTACACTATGGAGGAGCAGATCTCCCGCCAGTTCATCCTCTCCGACGAGGTGGACGTGATCATCGACGTGGTGGACGCCTCCGCCCTGGAGCGGAACCTGTACCTCACCCTGCAGCTGCTGGAGCTGGGGAAGCCCGTGGTGGTGGCCCTTAATATGATGGACATCGTGGAAAAGCGGGGCATGGAGATCGACCTCCACCGCCTGCCCGAGATGTTGGGCGTTCCCGTGATCCCCGTCTCCGCCCGGCGGCGGACGGGGTTGGAGGTGCTGATGCACGCCGCCGCTCACCACGCCGGCGCCACCCGCCGGGACCCCATCATCCACGAGCATGAGTGGCACAGCAAGGGCCGCACGGCGGACAGCCCCAAGCACGAGCGGTACGCCATGGTCTACGACGAGGTCATGGAGTTCCGCATCGACGGCGTGGAGACCGCCCTAAGGCGGAAATGGCCGGAGCTTCCCACCCCCCGCTGGTACGCCATCAAGCTGCTGGAGGGGGACCGGGAGCTGAGTGAAAAATACCCCCTAAACCTGCCCGGCGTGCTGGAAAACTGTGAGACGGACATCATCAACCAGAAATATGACTTTATTGAGGAGATCATAGCTGAGGTCTTGGTCCACAGGGAGGAAAAGGCGGCCATGACCGAGAAGGCGGACCGGGTGATGACCCACCCCGTCTGGGGCCTTCCCATCTTCCTGGGCATCATGGCCATGGTCTTCTTCCTCACCTTTACGGTGGGCGACTTCCTGGCGGGCTTCTTCGAGCAGGGAATCGACTGGTTCTCCGGCCTGGTGGGGGAGACCCTCGCCGGCTGGGGAGTGGGGGAGCTGCTGGTGGCCCTCCTCACCGACGGCGTCATCGCCGGGGTGGGCAGCATCCTGACCCTGCTGCCCAATATCTTCATCCTCTTTCTGGCCCTGGCCTTCCTGGAGGACACGGGCTACATGGCCCGGGTGGCCTATATCATGGACGGGATCATGGGGAAGCTGGGCCTTTCCGGCCGGGCCTTTCTGCCCATGGTCCTGGGCTTCGGCTGCTCGGTGCCCGCCATCATGGCCTCCCGGGCACTGGAGAGCCGCCGGGACCGGTTCAAGGTCATGCTGGTGACCCCCTTCATGTCCTGCTCGGCCCGCCTGCCCATCTATATCCTCTTCTCCCAGCTCTTTTTCGGGGAATACGCCATGCTGGCGGCCTACTCCATGTACCTCATCGGCATTCTAATGGCCCTCCTCACCGCCGGAGTCATCCAGACCCTGGAGAAAAACAAGGGCATGGAGAGAAGTCCCCTCCTCATTGAACTGCCCGAGTACAAAATGCCCTCGGCCCGCACAGTCCGGGTCTATGTGTGGGAGAAGGTAAAGGACTACCTCACCAAGGCGGGTACCATCATCTTCGTGGCTTCGGTGCTGCTTTGGTTCCTGCTGAACTTTGGACCGGCGGGCTATACCGCCGCCATGGAGGAGAGCTTCGCCGCCCTTATTGGCCATGCCCTGGCCCCCCTGATGGCCCCGGCAGGGCTGGGCTTTTGGCCCATCGTGGTGGCCGTCATTGCCGGAGTCTCCGCCAAGGAGGTGGTGGTCTCCTCCACCGCCATCCTCTTCCGGGTGGCCAACGTCAACTCCGCCGCCGGCATGGCGGCGGTCCACGCGGGCCTTGCCGGCATGGGCTTTGGCCCCTTAAATGCCTACTGCCTCATGGTCTTCTGCCTTCTCTATGTGCCCTGCGCCGCCACCATTGGGGTCATCAAAAAGGAATCGGGCAGCTGGAAGTGGACGGCTTTTTCCGTCTGCTTCCAGGTGGCGGTGGCCTATTTGATGAGTTTCCTCATCTATCAGGTGGGAAGCGTCCTGTTTTGAGGACAAAAGTGCAGTCGAAAAAAGGATTTACGAATGAAAGAAAAGAACCAATATGCAACTGGACAATATAACCAGTCTGTGATATAATTGGGCCACAAGTCCAAAAGGCATATGCCTTTTGCTTTTCTCCCTTTCGGGAGAAAAGCAATGTAGATTGGGCAAAGTATGATGAAAGGGGAAATGAACAATGGCGAGACAGATGAAGCGATTCCTGGCGATGACCCTGGCGGCCAGTATGGTCATGAGCGTGCTCAGTGTGGCCTCTCTGGCGGCAGAAGAAGAGACCCCCGTACTGATTTGCACCCAGGAGGAGCACGAGCATGGCGAAGCCTGCTATGGCGAGGCTCCTCTGACCTGCACGGAGGAGGAGTCTGAGGGCCATGCCCACGACGAGGACTGCTACACCGTGACTGAGGAGAAGACTCTGACCTGTGAGGACGAGTCCGAGGAACACGTCCACGACGAGGACTGCTATACCGTGACCGAGAACAAGGAGCTGACCTGCGGCCAGGACGAGTCCGAGGGCCACGCCCACGGTACGGACTGCCACGGCGAGGCCCCTCTGACCTGCGAGAAGCCCGAGCACGCCCACGAGGAGGGCTGCTATGAGGCGCCCAAGCAGGAGGAGGAGCAGGAGGAGCAGCCTGAAGAGGAGTCCGATGAGGAGCTCCAGGACAACGGCATCATGCTGCTGGCCGAGGGGGACGAGGTCCTGGAGGTGGACGGTTTCACCGCCACCTTCGACGAGGCCACCGGCACCCTGACCATCAACGGCGAGGGCGAGCTGACCCGGGAGATCGTGGACAGCTTTGAATTTTCCATGCCGGACCCGGATCACAATAATGAGGTGGTCCGGTGGGCACTGAATGGCTACTCTGCGTTCTCTCAGTATAAGCAACCCAGGCATCTCAACGACAAGGTGAAGGCCCTGGTCATTGGCGAGGGGATCACCTCTATTGAAGAGAAGACCTTTGGCGGAGATACAAACCCCAATGCCTCTATTAGCAGCGACAAGAGAGCGCACGACCGCATGATGGGTCATGTAGAACGGATCGTATTGCCGGAGGGGTTGACCGAGATCGGCGCCAGTGCGTTTGACCGTATCGGTAAAGCTTCCGGGACAGAGCTTGAGATCAACTTCCCCTCTACCTTGGAGGAAATTGGAAGTAAGGCTTTCTATAGCTGTAAGACTCTGCCGGCAGAGTTTACACTTTCTATCCCGGGCCTGGTGATCGGGAGCGAGGCGTTTGGTGAGTGCGAGTTTACGTCCATCACTGTTGACGGTGCGACGGAGATCGGCGCAAACGCGTTTTGTCATGCTTATATCGAGAACATTTATACAGGGGAAGTAACTGGTGGTGGAAACGTCGAAAGTGTGACGTTGAAGAACATAGGTGCAGTGGGCAGTCTGTTTGAGGGCCAGCTTCGGTTGAAAAACCTTACCATAACCAATGTGGATACGATCGAAAAGCTGGCATTTTGGAATACTACCAGTCTGGAGACTGTTACGCTGACCAATGTGAAAAACATTGGTGAACAGGCGTTTTATGGCTATTCCAGCGATGGAAAATATATGAACTTGAAGACCTTGACCATCGACGGCTGCGAGAATATTGAGAAACAGGCGTTTGTCTATTGCAAAGGGCTGACCGATGTGACGCTGAAAAATGTGGACATGATCGGCGCACAGGCGTTCCAGCAGGCATTCAACCAAAACGCTGAGCTGACGCTGGACAACATCGGCACCATCGGTGAGCGCGCATTCTATTACAGCTATATGAGTGCCATCAAGATGGGCAAGGTGGACACCATCACGATCTACGCCTTTGACCACAGCTCCTATCTGACCACCATCGACAGTCTGGCCAATGTGGGCCGCATTGATGGCTTCGCTTTCTACGGCTGCGAGAAGCTCTCCGGCCTCACTGTGGAGGACCTGACCAAGATGGGCTTCAACGGCAACTACGGCGACGTAATGGAGCGGGTCCAGGCCATCCTCAGCGGCAAGTTTAAGCTGGACTCCGCTCCCGGCATCGTGGATATCACCGAGAACATTCCCGAGGCGGGCTGGGAAGACGGCAAGGTAGGCAAGAGCGATAACTGGAACACCCACGACAACGGCACCCAGCTGGTGGAGCAGGCCCGTTGGACCAATGCCAACAAGACCGAGGCCGAGGTAAAGGTGGATGCCTACTACACCGCCCCCAAGCAGATGGACTATATCTTTGTGGCTGACCTGTCCGCCTCTATGGCCCAGCTGGGCAATGACAAGGACATGAACTCCCGGTTCTATGACATGCAGTCCAAGCTGCTGGACATGACCGGCCAGATTATGGGCTCTGAGGGCTATGACTGCCGGATGGCCATCGTCACCTTCGGCGGACTGTATAGCGGGAATCAAACCAAGACAGTGATGGACTTTACGGCGAACGCCACAGATGCCAAGACCCATATCGCCAATCTGGAGCCTCTCTACGAAAGTACCGACTACGGCTTGGGAATGCAGGAGGCATTGAAGCTGGTGCAGGGCAACACTGACCGCAACACTGTAGTGGTCTTCCTGTCCGATGGTGCGCCCAATGTCAACGGGTCCGGGGATCAGAACGGCACCGTTGCCGCCGCTGCCATCAAGGCCCTGAACGTGCCCATCTACGGCGTGCTCCATTCCGCTCCGGCCGCCCAGCACGATAATGCCCTGGCCAAGATGCAGGCCGTCTGCGGCGACAACACCGTCTACGAGTCCACCGACACCGAGAGCTTTGGTAAGGCCATGAATGACGCCTTCACCGCCGTCTATCCCGACTACACCGTGACCATCCCCGTGAACAAGAACTTCGAGAAGGTCCGGGACCTGTCCCTCAGCGTTACCGGCGGCGAGGCCGAGTATGACGAGGAGAGCCACACCATCACCTGGACCATCACCGGCATGCCCTTCACCAAGCACACCCTGACCTACAAGATGTCCCTCACCGCCGAGAACGCCGGGAAGTACGGTGACCAGAGTTACGACGTGAACGAGGGCAATGCGGTCATCACCGACGGCGCCCAGGTGGAGACTCCGGTGCTCACCCGGACCGTGAGCCGCCCCTCCAGCGGCGGCGGGGACGATGGTCCCAGCACCTACCCCCTCACTATTTACTATGTCTATGAGGACGGCAGCCGCGCCGCGGCCACTGTGAACCGCCGTCTGGCCCGGGGCGCTGAGTATAGCGTGACTTCCCCCGCCATTGAGGGCTACACCGCCGACATCGCCGTGGTGGAGGGCACCATGCCTGCCTCCGCCGTCACCGTGACGGTGACCTACACCGCCGCGGCCCGTCCGGTGGAGACCCCCACTCCCACCGAGTCCGGCACGCCCACTCCCACGGTTACCCCCGGCGAGGAGGATGTGACCAATGAGGACGTGCCCCTCACTGAACTGCCCCCCGAGGAGGTAGCCGACGAGAACGTGCCTCTCACCGGCGTGCCCCAGGAGACCGTGGCGGACGAGGACGTGCCCCTGGCCGATGTGCCCGAGACCGGGGACGTGACCATCCTCTGGCTGGCCATAGCCGCCGCTTCCGGCTGCGGCTTGGGCTGGATCAAGCGCAAAGAGGACGAGGAAGCCTAAACGAAAAGGGAACAGTAAAAAAGCAAGAGCAGGGGCCGCGCGGTACAACACCGCGCGGCCCCGCTTTTGTTTCGGTGGGGGATATTGGGCCATACCATTTCGGCGGGAGATAGAAATTTTGAAAAGTGGTCCTGCCGGGCCGTCCGCCGGCAACGGCCTTGTTGACCGTATGGTCTTGTAGGGGCGGATATTATCCGCACGGCGCCTATCGACCAAACACGATCCCCGGGAAAAGGCCCCTCACCCGGGGATTGTGTTTTCTCCCTCAAATGGTGTATAATAGGAAAAATCCTGTTTGAACCGAGGAACTGCCATGAACGAACTCTTTGAAAAATCCATGGAGACCCTGGAGCTGCCCCGGGTGCTGGAGCTCCTGTCCCGGGAGGCGGTCACCGACGAGGGCAAGGAGCGCTGCCTTGCTCTGCGGCCTTTCACCGACCGGGACGATGTGGAGCGGGCCCTGGCGGAGACCTCCGACGCGGTGGACATGGTCTCCCTCCGGGGGGCCCCCTATTTCGGCGGAGTCAAGCCGGTGCGTGCCTCTCTCCAGCGGGCCGATATGGGGGGCGCACTGAACACCCGGGAGCTGTTGGAGGTGGCGGCGGTCCTCCGCTGTGCCCGGAGCTGCATCGAATATTCCGCCGGGAGCAATGAAAAGACCTCCCTGGACCCCCTCTTTCGGGGCCTCACCGCCAACCGGGGCCTGGAGGAGAAGATCACCGGCTCCATCCTCTCCGAGGAGGAGATCGCCGACGCCGCCAGCCCCGAGCTTGCCGACCTGCGCCGGAAGAAGCGGGCCACGGCGGCCAAGGTCCGGGATATCCTGCAAAAGCTTATCTCCTCCAATCAGTCGAAATACCTCCAGGAGAATATCATTACCCAGCGCAACGGCCGCTACGTGGTGCCGGTGAAGTCGGAGCACAAGAACGATGTGCCCGGCTTGGTCCACGACCTCTCCGCCAGCGGCGGCACCTTCTTCATCGAGCCCATGGGGGTGGTGAAGGCCAACAACGAACTGCGGGAGCTGGAGGCCAAGGAGGAAAAGGAGATCGAGCGCATCCTGGCCGAACTCTCTGCCGACTGCGCCGCCCACAGGGAGGACATCGCCCAGGATTATGACTTTATCGTTATGCTGGACGGCATTTTCGCCCGGGCGGGCCTGTCCCTGCGGATGCGGGGCATGGCTCCCAAGATCGTGGACCGGGGCGTCTTCTTTGAGGGGGCCCGCCACCCTCTCCTGGACCGGGACACGGCGGTAAAGAACGACCTGCGCCTGGGGGAGGACTTCGACACCCTGGTGGTCACCGGCCCTAATACCGGCGGCAAGACGGTGACCCTGAAGACCCTGGGGCTCCTGGTCCTCATGGCCCAGTGCGGCCTCCATATCCCCGCGGCAGGGGAGAGCCGCATGATGGTCTTTGACCGGGTCTTGGCCGATATCGGGGACGAGCAGTCCATCGCCCAGAGCCTGTCCACCTTTTCCTCCCATATGGTGAATATCGTGGGTATCCTCGCCGAGGCGGACGAGGACTCTCTGGTCCTTTTCGACGAGCTGGGGGCGGGCACCGACCCGGTGGAGGGCGCCGCCCTGGCGGCGGCGGTCATCGAGGAGGTTCGCTCCCTGGGCTCTCTGGTGGCGGCCACCACCCACTACGCCGAACTGAAGGTCTACGCCATGACTACCCCCGGGGTGGAGAACGCCTCCTGCGAGTTCAATGTGGAGACCCTGGCTCCCACCTATAAGCTGCTCATCGGCATCCCCGGCAAGTCCAATGCCTTCGCCATCTCCCGCCGCCTGGGCCTGCCCGAGCACATCATCGACAACGCCGCCGGCCGGGTCAGCGCGGAGAATGTCCGCTTTGAGGACGTGCTGACTCAGCTGGACCGCCAGCGCCAGGAGATGGAGAAGGAGAAGGAGGCCGCCCGCCTTCTCCGCCGGGAGACCGAGGAGGCCCGCCAGAAGGCCGCCCAATACCGGGACGACCTGGAAAAGCAGCGCTCCAAGGCGGTGGAGCGGGCCAGGGCCGAGGCCAGGACCATTCTGGAGGAGGCCCGCCGGGTGGCCGACGACACCTTCCGGGAGCTGGACGAGATGAGAAAGCGCAGCAAGCGGGAGGAGGACTGGCAGCGGGTGAACGAGGCCCGCTCCGGCCTGCGTCACAAGCTCAACGCCGCCGAGGACGGCCTGGGCTCCGCCCCCCAGGCGCCCCTGCCGCCCCCAACCCGCCCGGCGGTGAAGGGGGACACGGTGGAGCTGGTAAAAATGCCGGGGACCAGGGCCACCGTACTGGACGTGAAAAAGGACGGCACCCTCCAGCTCCAGGCGGGCATTTTGAAGCTCACCGCCAGCCAGGAGGAGGTCCGGGTCACCGAGAGCGAGACCCAGCAGTCTGTAAAAAAGGTGGTGGCCCATGCTACCCACCAGCTGCGCTCCCTGGGGGCATCCCCCGAGGTGGACCTGCGGGGCATGACGGGGGACGAGGCGGTGATGGAGCTGGACCGCTTCCTGGACAACGCCGTCATGGGAAAGCTCCAGGAGGTCCGCATCATCCATGGCAAGGGCACCGGCGCGGTCCGCGCCGCCGTCCGGGACCACCTGAAGCGCAGCCCTTACGTCCGCACCTTCCGCCCCGGCCGTTACGGAGAAGGAGAAGACGGAGTGACCATCGCGGAGCTAAAATAAAAGCCATTTCGGGGACAAAGTTCGGTAAAGTTCCTTCAAAGGACAAAACCCGGGGGTCCGATTTGTTGAAAATGCCGTTGACGGCGGGGCCGAAATTTGATATCCTATAGACATAGTACCGTTGTAGTGGGGAGGGAACCGCTATGTATATGAAGGAAGCAACCGTCAATAACCAGGTGGGGCTCCATGCCCGTCCTGCCACCTTTTTCATCCAGAAGGCCAATGAGTTCAAGTGCTCTATTTGGGTGGAGAAGGACGAGCGCCGGGTGAACGCCAAGAGCCTGCTGGGCGTCCTCTCTCTGGGGATCGTCAAGGGCACCACCATCAACCTCATCGCCGACGGAGTGGACGAGAAGGAGGCCGTGGAGGCCCTGATCGAGCTGATCTCCGGCAATTTCGAGGACTGAGAGAAAACCCCAAACGCGCAGAAAAGAGCGCCGCTGACGCGGCGCTCTTTTTATCGCCGTACTCTTGGAAGGGAGGAAAGGCCATGATCTGCCGCCAATGTCCCCGAAACTGCGGGGCAGAGCGGACCGAAACTGCCCCCGGCGGTGTGTGCGCCATGCCGTCTATGGCGGTGGTGGCCCGGGCGGCCCTCCACTTTTGGGAGGAGCCCCCCATCTCCGGGACCAGGGGCTCTGGAACGGTGTTCTTCTCCGGCTGTCCGCTGGGGTGTGTGTTCTGCCAGAACAGCGTCATCAGCCGGGAGGGCCACGGCAAGGCCGTCACGCCGGAGCGGCTCCGGGAGATCTTTGAAGAATTGGTCGCCCAGGGGGCCCACAACATCAACCTGGTGACCCCCACCCATTTTGCCCATGTGATCGGAGAGGTCCTGGCCAAGCCCCTTCCCGTGCCAGTGGTGTGGAACACGGGGGGATATGAGTCGGTAGAGACCCTGAAAGCCCTGGAGGGGAAGGTACAGATCTACCTCCCCGACCTGAAATACCTGGACCCGGCCCGGGCCCGGCGGTATTCCGCCGCCCCGGAGTACCCCCAGGCGGCCACCGCCGCCATCAGGGAAATGGTGCGCCAGACAGGGCCCTGCGTCTTTGACCGGGAGGGGCTTTTGGAGCGGGGGACCGTCATCCGCCACCTGCTCCTCCCCGGCGGCCTTCTCGAGGCCAAGGCGGTGATGGACTGGGTGAGCGGGACCTTTCCGGCGGGGACGGTCCGCTTTTCCCTCATGAGCCAGTATATCCCCCTGGGCCGGGCGGGGGAATATTCGGAGATCAACAGAAAACTGCGGCGCAGCGAGATCCGCGCCGCCCAGGAGTATATGGCGGCCCTGGGCCTGGAGGGCTATACCCAGGAGGAGGCCGCCGCCAGCGGGGACTACGTCCCTGACTTTGACCTGACAGGAGTGTGAGCCGATGGAGGCAGCGCTGAAAATAAAGGGCCAGGGCCCCAGGCTCCGCCGCCTGTGGAAGCTATCCTGGCCCGCCATTATTGAGCAGGTGCTGGGCACCATGGTGAGCTATGTGGATACGGCCATGGTGGGAGTTATGGGGGCGGTGGGCAGCGCCGCAGTGTCGGTGAACGCCCCTCCCATTTGGCTGATCAATGGCATCCTGACCGGCGTGGGGGTGGGCTATTCGGTCCAGGTCTCCAATGCCGTGGGGGCCAAGGATCCGGACCGGGTGCGGCAGGTGATCCGCCAGGCCTTTTTGGCGGCGGTGGTCTGCGGGCTTTTCGCCTGCGGGCTCTATGAGCTGCTGGGGGCCTCCATCCCCCGGTGGCTGGGGGCCAAGCCCGAGGTACTGCCCCACGCGGCCAACTATATGCGCATCTACTGTACCGCCCTGCCCTTCAACGCCCTGCTCATCGTCTTCTCGGCGGTGCTGCGGTGCATGGGCAACACCAAGACCCCCTTGCTGTTCAACAGTGCCACCAACCTATTGAACCTGGTGATGAACTTTTTTCTCATTTACCCCACCCGCCAGTGGCACGGCCTTACCATTCCCGGCATGGGCTGGGGAGTGGAGGGGGCAGCCATCGCCACCGCCGCCTCCATCGTCTGCGCCGGCATCCCGGCGGCCGTGGCCGCCTTCCATCAGGAAGGCTTCGCCACCTCGCTCCGGGAGGGGCTGGCCCCCAACAGGGTCATCATCCGCCGGGCGGTGAAGTTAGGGGTGCCCTCTGCCGCCGAGCGTGCCATCATCAACATCGGCCAGATCGCCATGACCGCCCTGGTGGGCCACGCCCTTACCACTGCGGCCATGGCCGCCAACCAGATCGCCACCACCGCGGAGGGACTGTGCTACCTGCCCGCCTACGGCATTGGCTATGCCGCCATGGCTCTGGTGGGCCAGTCGGTGGGGGCAGGGGACCGGGAGGACGCGGAGGCCTACGGCGTCCTGACGGGGGCCATCGGCTTCCTGTTGTGCCTGGTGACGGGGACCCTGCTGTTCCTCTTCGCCACCCCCCTGGCCTCCCTCTTCAACTCCGATCCCCAGGTGGTCTCCGAGGCCGCCCTGGCCTTGCGGGTGGTGGCCTTCTCCGAGCCCTTCTTCGCCGTCTCCATCATCCTGACCAACGCCCTCCGGGGTGCTGACGACGTGAAATTCCCCATGATGGTGGGTCTGGCGGGCATGTGGTGCATCCGTGTGCCCCTGGCTTGCCTGCTGGTGCTCCGCTTCCACTGGAGCCTGGCGGGCGTCTGGGGCGCCATGGCCATCGACCTGGTCCTCCGGGGCGCGCTGTGTATGTGGCGCTGGAAGAGCGGCAAGTGGATGAAGCTCAGCGGCCTGAAGGAAAAGGAGGCCGTCCCGGCCGCCCGATAAAGTTGGTGTTCTGAAAAAGCGACCAATGACAAAAAACTTTTTTGGTCATTGGTCGCTTTTTGCGTTGACAGAGGAGGTGGTATCTGATATACTGTGACCAGTGAACGATAAAGGAATTTGGTCATAACTCTCCGCCCTTGCTTTTTTTTCTTATGAATGATAGACTATGATAAAGATTGAGACGAAGCAAGGGAGAGGGTATCTATGCCAAAGCCATTTTCGCCCGAGGAACGGGAACGGCTCCAGCAATTGATCCTGGAAAAATCCAAGGATCTGTTTGTGCGGTATGGATTTGAAAAGATCACCATCACCGACATTACCCAGGCCACAGGAATCGGGAAGGGGACCTTTTATCAGTTCTATAAGTCAAAGGGAGAACTGTTTGTCGACGTCTACGCGAAAGAGTGGAGCCGGCTGCAGGAGGAGTTGCTGAAAAAATATAAGGGCAGCACGGGAAATGTGGCAGAGACGGTCCTTGCCTACATCAGGGACAACCGAAAGAACTTGCTGGGCAGCCCGGTGCTGAGTATCATCTATCAGCGGGAGACGCTGAAGCATATCAGCGATAAATACGGCACCCAGGGCCTGAAACAGTTCAGTGAGTTGAATAAAAGCGTGCTGGAGGAGCTCATCAACAGCTGGGACCAGGGTCAGAATTATGAGCTAACGTTGGATTCTCAGGTGCTGGCGGGAATGATGCGGTCCCTGAGCTATCTCAACTACCACATAGATGAGATCGGCGAAGACATTTTTGAGGACGTCATCAACACCTTCCTGGACGCCATGGCGCTGGAGATACAGAAAAATCTTCGGGTAAAAGAGTAAGCGAAAAAAGACCGGACAGGTCATCCAATCAGGCGGAATACAGTCCATAGAGCGCGCACTGCGTGCGGCGCCGACCGATAAAAGCTGGCAAAAAGCAGGTCAGAAAAGCGGCAGAAGGATCAAGGGGCTGTATTGGGCATGAGAGATGGCCTGTTTTTTTGCGCCCTTTTTTCAAAAACTGCGGGAAGACAGTCCCGCCTTACCCTGTAAATTGTTGTTGGCCACACAATTTAGACTGCTGAGGATCAAAATCAAAGAGAACAGGAGGAGAACATATGGAGATCACAAAATGGAAAAAGTGGCTCATCATCCTGTCCACCTTGCTGTGGTGTGTGGTTACGGTGCTGGGCTGGAAGGATGAAAACTATCTGATTTGTCTTGTGCTCAGCGTTTTCATCATGGGCAGCTACCTGATACTGGGCTCTGCCAATAAGGGCGTATTGAAAAAGCGGTTTTTTATCTACCCTATTTTGGTGTGGGCGGTGGTATGGATCGTAGCGTTTGTATTTGCCGCCTATTTTTCGGAGCTTTACGCGGGGGTCACGCCGCCGCTGATCTTTGGGCTCCACCCGTCCCTGGCCTGTATCATGGGCGGCTTTTGGATGGGCGGCCTGCTGACCATCCTGCTGGGCTGGCGGCTCAACAAGGACGACTGGATGTCCTCTGATGATTGGGATGAATTTGTGAAGAAGATCCAGGACTTGAAGAAGCAAGAGGAGAAGGGAGGAGCGGAGCAATGAGTGGAAATACCCTTATTATTCTTGGCGTAGCCATTGCAATCATTCTTTCGTCGTTCATCATCGGCGGCCTTGGTATCAAAAAGATGAAGAGCAACCAGGACTACTTCGGGGCCACCATGCAGTTCGGCCCCTTCTCTACGGGTATGTCGGTCATGGCCGGCACGGTCAGCGCCTTCGCCCTGGTTGGCGTAAACGGTCTGGTCTACGCCAATGGCACCTCCATGGCCCTTTGGATGCTGACCTCCTGCGCCGGAGCCTTTGCCATGCTGCTGCTGGCCAAAAAGGTGCGGGGCATGGCGGAGCTGGGCCCCGTGTCCTCTCTGGGCGACCTGACCGACCTGCGCTATAACAACAGCCGCATCGTGAAGGGCTTTATGTCCTTCGTTCTAATGCTGGGGTGCCTGGCCTACCTGTCCTCCCAGATCACAGCGGGAGCCGGCATGCTCTCCCACCTGATGGGCTGGAGCCCCATCGTCTCCGGACTGGTGATCTTCAGCGTGGTGGCCATCTACATGTCCTTCTCCGGTGAGATCGGCGGCATGCTCACCCAGGCATATCAGGGTGTGGTGATGTGCATTGCCGTAGTGATCCTGCTGGTGGCGGTCTTTGTGACCACCGGCGGCATGGGCGGCGTGATGGAGGCCGTCTCCGCGGCTGGAACGGTGACCTCCGCAGACGGCACCATCACTAAGAGCTTTTCGCCGGACCTGCTTAACGCGTGGGGCACCAGCGCCAAGGCCGTGTGCTTTGCCTGGATCTTTATCCCCATCGTGGGCACCATCGGCCAGCCCCAGTGCATCAGCCGGATGTACGCTCTGAAAGACCCCAAGGATGTGCCCAAGACGGCTATCATCAACTGCCTGAGCCACATCATCGTGGCGGCTGGCTCTGTGTTCGTGGGCTACGCCGTACTGTACCTGGTGGCTACCGGAAAGGTCCAGCCCCTGGCCAAGGCGGACGACGCCATCTTCGTCTTTGCCGACCACTGCGGACTTATCGTGCAGATCGCGGCCTATACGGCGGTGCTGGCGGCCTCCATGTCCTCGGCCTCCCTGTATCTGTCCACCTCCGCCGTCTGCCTGTCCAAGGACCTGCCCGCGGCTCTGGGCGTGCATTTCCAGCCCAAGACCCAGCTGAAGGTCTCCCGGGTGACCATGCTGGTCATGGGTATCGGCGCCATCTTCTATTCCCTCTATGCCAGTGAGAGCGTGGCCATCCTGGGCACCTTTGGCTGGGGGACCCTGATGTCGGCCACCTTCCCGCCATTTATCCTGGGCTTCCTGTGGAAGGGGATCAGCCGCCGGGGCGTGGAGGCCGGACTGATCATGGCTGCAGTTTTGAATGTCCTGTCCCTGTCAGTTATCAAATGGCCGGGCTCTTTGCCTTGGTATATCAACGTGATCGCCCTGACGCTGGCCACCACGGTGGTGGTCTCCCTGCTGGTGCCGGATAAGGACAAGACTTCCGTCCGGGCCAAGCAGATCGACGCGGTCATCGACCTGTAAAGAAGTGGAGCGGTGCGCCATAGAAAAGGAGTCAACGAAGCAAATGGAAAAAATGCGAATCTATTTCAATGGACCGATCCTGACAGTGGACCAACATGACAACGTGGCGGAGGCCGTAGTGACCAGGGGAAAGCATATTGTCTATGTAGGTCCGCTGGAGGGGGCCAAGGAGTGTGCCGGCCCCGGAGCGGAGGAGATGGACCTCAAGGGGCGGGCGCTGGCCCCCGGCTTTATCGATTCCCATATCCACCTGGGCCAGATCGGGATGGGGAGAATGTCGGCGGACTGCCGGAAGGCGACCTGCATCCGGGATGTGGTGGAGCTGATCCGGGCGGAAGCGGCAAAGACCCCCAAGGGGGAGTGGGTCCGGGGCTGGGGTCTCAACGAGGCCAAGCTGGCGGAAAAGCGGCTGCCCACCTGCCATGAGCTGGATGAGGCCACCAGGGAGCACCCGGTGATGATCACAAGGGCCTGTTACCACGTGTCGGTCAACAACTCCATGGCCCTTCGCCAGGGTGGGATCGACGACCACACCCCCTCCCCGGAGGGCGGGCTTATCGAGAAGGCGGACGGCCACGTGACCGGCGTGCTGAAGGAGAGCGCCCACAACCAACTGCTGAAGATCGCCATGCCCAGCGAGGAGATGCTGGAGGAGGCGCTGTCCCAGGCCTCTGAGGAGCTGGTGAAACAGGGGATCACCTCGGTCCACGTGGCCGGGTGCTACGGCTACCCCCAGATGCGGGCCATGCAGCGGGGGGTGCGGAACGGGAAGATCAAGAACCGGATCTACGCCATCCTGTTTACCTTCATCGACTGTGAGCAGTTCATCGAGGATTACATGAAATGCGGCATCGTCACCGGCTTTGGCGACGAGCGGTTCCGCATCGGCCCGGCGAAGCTGATGATCGACGGCTCCACCAGCGCGCCCACGGCGGCCATGTTTGAGCCCTATGAATCCCGGCCTGGGGACACGGGGATCCTCTGCTACACCCCGGAGCAGGTGGAGGCCATGATGATCAAGGCCAACCGGGCGGGCTACCAGTGCACGGTCCACGCCGTGGGGGACCGGGCGGTGGACGTGATGGTGACCGCCATTGAAAAGGCCTTGGCAGACACCCCCCGGGAGGACCACCGCCACCGCATCGAGCACTGCGGCTTTATCAACGAGGAGCTGGCGGAGCGCATCCGAAAGCTGGGGATCGTGGTGGTGCCCCAGCCGGGCTTCTTCTACGAGTTCGGAGACGGCTACGTGGTGAACTACGGGAAGCGGATCGACTCCATGTTCCCCTGCCGGACTTGGTTCGACAAGGGGGTGGTGGCAGCGGGGAGCTCGGACTGCCCCGTCACCTACTCGGACCCCCTCTTTGGTATCTATGAGGCGGTGAACCGGGTGACCATCAGCGGCCAGCGGGTCTCCCAGAGCCAGCGCATCTCCGTGAAGGAGGCCCTTCGGATGTACACCTACAATGGGGCCTATGCCAGCTTTGAAGAGAAGCTGAAGGGGAGCATCGAGGTGGGCAAGCTGGCCGACCTGGTGATCCTCTCCCGGGATCCCTACGAGACGCCGGATGAGGAGCTCAAGGACATCCGGGTGGAGCGGACGGTCCTGGACGGAGAGGACGTCTATATCGCGTAAGAGGTCATTACCTTCCCAATTTCCAGCTCTTCCCTGGAAAAGGCGGTGGGAGTTCCTGAATACAGGAACTCCCACCGCCTTTTATCGGTGTAAAAAAGGTCCGCCCCTCAATAGAGAGGGGCGGACCTGGGTAAAACGAGAGGAGGAACTTAGGCCCCCAGCAACTGAGCCAGAGCAGTGGCCAGCTGGCCCCGGGTGATATTGGCGGTGGGCTCCAGGCCCATGCCGGCCACCAGGGCGGCCGCGTCCACATCCAGCTTCAGGTACTGGGCCAGAGCGGTGAGCTCGTTGGTCAGGCCCTCGGTCCCGTAGATGGCGAAGCCCAGATAGGCGCCGTAGCCGGTGATGTTGCCCTGGGCGTCATACTCCGGGGCGCACATGTCGGGGGAGACGTTCTGGATGAGCCAGGCCACGCTGGGAGCGGCCCAGTCGGCCACCTCGCCGTGGACCAGGGTGGTGTCCACATTGGAAAGGTCGGCCCCGCAGACCCGGGCCAGAATGACGGAGAGCTGATCCGAGGTCAGGGTGTCGTCGGCGGCAAAGTTGCCCTCGCCGTTGCCGTTGAAGATGCCCTTGGCGGTGAGAGCCTTGACCGCCTCAGCAATGTCGGCGGGAATGGCGGCCTGGTCGGCGTACTCCCGGACCAGGTTCACATTGTAGACCTTGCTGACAGTGCTCTCGGTCTTGTTGGGGTCGGTGTAGGGGGCGGTGACGGTGACGGTCACCTCGTTGGCGCCCACCTTCAGGTCGCCGATCTGGATGTCCACAGCGGCGTCAGCGTGGGCGGCCTTGGCGGCCAGAACAGTGGCGGCGTCAGAGGTCTCATAGCCGATGAAGACGGTATAGTCCAGGGTGGTGGGCTCAAAGCCCTCGGCGTTCAGGGCGGCCAGGCTGGCGCTCTGGTCCAGAACAGCCTCCAGCACGGCGTTGGAGTTGATGATGTCGTACTTCTTCACATTGGTGCCGGCGGAGAAGTCCATGTTGTCCTTGCCGGGACCGTCAGAGAGGAAGGTGTTGCAGCCGATGCGGTAGGTCTCCTCGTCCTTGATCTCCTCGCCGTTGAGCTTGACGGAGACCACCTCGGCGTTGGCCTCGTACTCGCCGGAGGCATAGGTCACCTCCAGGCCATACTGGCGCAGGGAGTCATAAGTACCATAGGAGGACTTGCCGCCCAGGATGGTCTTGATGTCCTTGCCGGTCATGTCCATGGTGACCACATAGTTGTCAAAGGGGGCCATCTTCTGGATGAGCCGCAGGGAGATGGGGTCTCCCACCTTGATCTCGATGGGGTCGATGTGGCGGATGCCGCCGCAGTTCTGGAAGTAGGCCACGATGGGCTCCCCGGCCACATAGTTCACATAGTACCAGTTTTGGCGGAGGTACCACTTTTGATAGGCGAACTTGGAGGCGGCGTCAGCCTCGCTGAAATCGGTGTCGGACAGGCCCCGGGGGTCGTCCAGCACCTTCATGGCGATGTCGTTGTACTTGTCATAGACCACCTTAAATTCGGCGTCCTCGGGGATGTTGGCCCGGGTATTCTCGTCGGAGCCCAGGACGCTCTCCTCCTTGTCCCCGTCCTTGATGATCTGCTGGGTCAGGGGGTGGAGGGAGGGGGTGACGGTGACGGTATCCCCGTCGATCTTGATGTTCAGCTGGGCGATGATCTGGCCGAAGTTCTTGGCCTTCACCAGGGGCACCCCGTCGATGACGGTGAGGTGGGCGGTCTCGCACTGGCTGGCGAAAGCGCCGTCGATGCCCTTCACCCCAGCCTTCTTGCACTCGGCGTTGAGCTCGGTGATGAACGCTGTCAGGTTGCCCTCCCCCACGGGGGTGTCCAGGTCGGGCTTGGCCTGGGCAGAGGCGATGTGGGGCATGGCGATGACTACATCACACTTTTCGGTGTCCCGCAGGGTCTTGACTACCTCCAGAGCCTCGGGCACGGTGGCCTTGAACTCCAGGCCCTTGATGTTCAGGGTGGAGATGGCGTCGGCGTTGCCGGGATCGATGACCCCGAAGAAGCCCACCTTTACTCCGTCCACTTCCTCCACGGCGTAGGGGGTGAAGAGCCGCTGTCCGGCCTTGTCCCCCTCGGTGTAGTAGACATTGGCGTTGAGGAAGGTGAAGCCGCCCTCGGTCTGCCAGGTCTCAAAGCAGGTCTCCCGGGTGTCAATGTCAGACCAGTCAAAGTCGTGGTTGCCGATGTTGACATACTTGACCCCCATGGCCTTGTACATCTCGTTGACGGGGGTGCCGTGGTTCAGCTTGGAGATGGCGGAGCCGGTGTAGCTGGTGCCGCCGGTGACCACGATGGGGTTGGCCGCCTCAGCGGTCAGAGCCTTCATGGCTCCCACGATCTTGGCCCCGCCAGGGTCGCCGGTGGGGGAGTCCACCGGGTCCAGCTTGCCGCCGAAGTCGCCGATGCCGAAGACATTGACCTCCTTCACGTCGGCCGCATGGGCGGTGAGGCTGGCGGAGGCCACAGAGAACACCATGGTCAGAGCCAGCAGGGTGGAAAGGACTTTCTTTTTCACAATGCATTTCCCCTTTGATTTAAAATTTTTGGGACAAATGGCTACCATCAATCTACGCTATTTCCAAGGGTTTGTCAAGGCGGTCCCGGCCGGGGAAAAGGGGCCTGTCCTACGGCGGGAACCGATAGGCGAGACGGGCAAAATTTTGGCCCGGCCCATCGATAGAGGGGACTGGGCCGGACTGTCATTGGGAAAGAGCAGCGGCCATACCGTACAGTCGTATGAGGGTGGCGATGGACTGCTCTCGGGTGTAGGTCGATTTTTTTGGAGGGGGGGGAACATATTATCCCCGGTGTCCATCATAACGCCGCTTTGCTGTATCCGGCCCACGGCGGCCTTGGCCCAACCGGACACAGAGTCGTCGCCGTCAAAGGTGGGGTGCTGACAGTCGGAGGTCGCCTGGAACGGTGGAGGGCCGGGGGAGTATGGCGGCCTGCTCCCTCGCCAGTTGACCGTTTGGGTCAAAAATGCCGTCCCCCACGCCGGTGGCCACCCCAGATAGGCCATCTGCCGCATTTCTCTGCGCTTGGTGTGGGGGAAGGCGGGCAGTTTGATGGTGTGCCCATTTGCCCCATAAAAGGGATTTCTCGGTACTGGGGCCGGCTTCTGATGGAGCAGGGCCGCCAGCTTGCAGAAGCCCCCGGAAGCTACTGGTGGGCGGCACGCCGTCCCGATGACCGGGCATTCAGCGGAGAGAGAAAGAACCGCGGAAGGGCCTTTTGGCCCGTCCGCGGTTCCTCTTTTTCTCTCACATGGTCATATCGTAGATCCGCATGAGGGTGGCGATGGACTGCTC
>CATJWI010000087.1 GCA_949744075.1 uncultured Eubacteriales bacterium
GCCCCCTCAAAGGAGTTGGCAATGGCCATGACTTCACCGGTAGCCTTCATCTGCGTGCCCAGGGTCCGGCTGGCGGTAGTAAACTTGTCAAAGGGCAGACGGGGGATCTTCAGCACGCAGTAGTCGATGGTGGGCTCAAAGCAGGCCTTGGTCACCCCCGTGACCGCGTTGGGAATCTCGTCCAGGGTATAGCCCAAGGCCACCTTGGCCGCCACCTTGGCGATGGGATAGCCCGTAGCCTTGGAAGCCAAAGCCGAGGACCGGGACACCCGGGGGTTGACCTCGATAACGGCGTACTCATAGGAGTCCGGGTTCAGGGCAAACTGTACGTTGCAGCCCCCCTCAATGCCCAAAGCGGAGATGATCTCCAGGGCGGCGGAGCGCAGCATCTGAAACTCCTTGTTGGCCAAGGTCTGAGTGGGGGCCACCACGATGGAGTCCCCGGTGTGGACCCCCACCGGGTCGATGTTTTCCATAGAACAGATGGTGATAACGTTGCCCGCTGAGTCCCGCATGACCTCGAACTCGATCTCCTTCCAGCCCGAGATGCACCGCTCGATGAGCACCTGTCCCACCCGGCTGAGGTTGATGCCCCGGTCGGCGATCTCCTCCAGGGCAGCCCGGTCATAGGCGATGCCGCCGCCGGTGCCCCCCAGGGTATAGGCCGGACGCACAATGACGGGATAGCCGATGCTCTCGGCAAAGGCCACCGCGTCCGCCACACTCTCCACCACCTCGGATACCACGCAGGGCTGGCCGATGGACTCCATGCAATCCTTAAACCCCTGCCGGTCCTCCGCCTTACGGATGGACTCCGGACTGGTGCCCAGCAGCTTCACGTGATATTTTTCCAGAGTACCGTTCTCATAGAGGGCCATGGCCATGTTAAGGCCGGTCTGCCCACCCAGGGTGGGCAGGATGGAGTCGGGCCGCTCCTTCTCGATGACCTGGGTAATGGAGGGGATATTCAGTGGCTCGATGTACACGTGGTCGGCAATGTCCTTGTCGGTCATGATAGTGGCGGGATTGGAGTTCACCAGCACCACCTCAAGGCCCTCTTCCTTCAAGGCCCGGCAGGCTTGGGTGCCGGCATAATCGAACTCGGCGGCCTGGCCGATGACGATGGGCCCCGAGCCCAGCACCAGCACCTTCTTTACGTCTGTATACTTGGGCATTACTCCTCACCTCCCATGGCATCCACAAAGCGGTTGAACAGATATTCCGTATCCTTCGGCCCGGCGTTGGCCTCCGGGTGGAACTGGGTGGTAAAGCAGTGGGGACGCTTATACCGCAACCCCTCGCAGGTGCCATCGTTCACATTGACATGGGACACCTCTGCCACGGCGGGGTCCACCGTCTCGGAAAGCACCGTATAGCCGTGGTTTTGGCTGGTGATGAATACTCTCCCCTTCTCCAGGTCCCGGACCGGGTGGTTGCCCCCCCGGTGACCGTAAGCCAACTTGCCTGTCTTGGCCCCGGTGGCCAGGGCCAGCAGCTGGTGCCCCAGGCAAACGCCGAAAATGGGCAGCCGGCTCTCATATAGCTTTTTCAGTTCTGCAATGATCTGGATGTTCTCCGCCGGGTCACCGGGGCCGTTGGAGAGCATCACGCCGTCATATCCCCCCGAGAGGACCGCCGCAGCCGTGGTCAGCGCGGGCAGCACCGTGACCCTGCATCCCCGCTTACACAGGCAGTCGATCATGTGCTGCTTGACACCGTAGTCCATCATGGCCACGTGGAACCGCTCCTCCCCGAAGGCCGGGAAGACCTCGGGCTGCGTCCGTGTGACCCGGGCCACCACATTCTCCACCCGATAGGCCCGCAGCCGCTCCAGGACCTCAGTGATATTAAAATGCTCCGCACAGGTGAGCATTCCATTCATGCTCCCCTGACTGCGGAGTATTTTGGTCAGCGCCCGGGTGTCGATCTCCTGGATGCCGGCAATATTATTTTCCTTTAAATAAGTGCCCAAGTCTCCTTCACAGCGGAAATTGCTTCCCCGGGGAGAGAGATGACGGACCACTAACGCCTCTACCCACGGCCGGCAGGACTCGTTGTCCTCATGGTTGATCCCATAATTTCCGATGAGGGGATAGGTCATCACCACTCCTTGCCCCGCATAGGAGGGATCGGTCAGGATCTCCTGATACCCCACCATCGAGGTGTTAAACACCATCTCGCACACCCGGTCCGCCGTGACGCCGATGCTCTCGCCCCGGAACACAGCGCCGTTTTCCAAAATGAGGGTCGCTCTCATCTCTTATCTCCCGCCTTTCTCCATATTTCCCTATCCGTTTGATTTTAATATAAATCCCGCCGGATGACAACCCAATTTTTTCGTTCCGACCCTCTTTGGACAAAAATCTGTATTTTGGACAAACTCCCCCGCCCCTCTGGTTTTCCTTCTTGTCAAACCGCCGGGGCCAGGTCTACCACCACTACCTCCGGCCGGTTATAGAACCGGGGCACCCGGGTGCTCTCCCGGGCCAGCCCCCGGCTCACGATCAAGGTGCCGCCGCCCTCCACGGGATAGGCTCCCCCGGTATAGGCCGGAAACCACCCCTGGTCCGGGGCAAAGAGCCCGTCGATCAGCCCGGGAAGCCTCCACTGTCCCCCGTGGGCATGTCCGGTCAAGACCACATCGAACCCGCCATAGGACCCGATCCGCTCCGGCCGGTGGGACAACAGCAAGGTGCAGGCCTCCCCGTCCGCCCTCTCCGCCACTCCGCGCATCGCTTCCAGCTCCACCGCCCACTGCCCCTCTCCCACCGAAGGGTCGTCCATGCCGCACAGCAGCAGCCGCTGGCCCCGTACTGTCACCTCCCGGCTCTCCCCTTCCAGGACCTGGACACCCTGGACCGCCATCTGTGCCTTGATTTCCTCCTCGTAGCCACACCACACCTCGTGGTTGCCGCAGACATAATAGGTGGGCCATTTCTCCGCCAGGGCCCGGGCCGTCTCATAGGCCCGCTCCGGGGGCAGCCGGCCAAAGTTATCGTCCACCCAGTCTCCCCCCAGCAAGACCAGGTCCGGCTCCTGAGCCTCCACCATCTTCAACAGAGCCCTCTGCCCCTCCCCATAGTCGCAGGAATGAAGATCGGTGAGCAGCGCCACCCGCACCGTCCCGGTCAGCTTTTCGCTTCCGATCCGGTAATTTCGCAAAACAAGCCTGGTATCCAGTCCTGCCAAAATAAAAACTCCCAGCAGCAGACACACCGCCCGAAGCACTCGCCTTTTCTTTTTCATTCCCATCACCTCATTTGCCTGCAAGTATAGCACACCAAGCCGGACAAATGTTAAAATTTTTCTGACATTTTCCCCCGCCCGCTGACCATACTGACAAAAGAGAACCATTGGGAGGTCTTGCTATGGTCATCGCCTTTGTCCGTACCATTATTTTATATCTGCTGATCATTGCCGGGGTCCGGCTCATGGGAAAGCGCCAGGTGGGTGAACTGGAGCCCTCCGAGCTGGTGCTGGCTCTTATCATCGCGGACCTGGCCGCCGTTCCCATGCAGGACTTTGGCATCCCTCTGCTGACGGGCATCATCCCCATCCTGACCCTGCTGTCCATCACCATGATCATCTCGGTCCTGTCCATGAAGAGCGTCAAATTCCGCGCCCTGCTCTGCGGCCGCCCCTCTATCATTGTTGAAAACGGCAAGCTGAAACAACAGGAGATGCAAAAGAACCGCTTTACTGTTGACGAACTCATGGAAGAACTGCGGATGAAGGGGGTCAACGATATCTCCACCCTGAAATACGCCATTCTGGAGACCAACGGCCAGATCTCTATCCTCCCCTACGCCGACCAAAAGCCCCCGGTGGCCAAGGACTTGAGCGTGACCCCCGAGGAGGCCGGACTGCCCATCGTCCTCATCAACGACGGCCGGGTGCTGGACCGGAACCTCCAGTCCCGGGGCTACGACCGGAACTGGCTGAACAAGCAGCTCAAGGCCCACGGGGCCAAGGACCCCAAGGAGGTCTACCTCCTCACTGCCGACGAGCTGGGCCGGGTCTACTTCTCTTCCAAGGAGGATAACGCATGAAGCGGATCATCATTGCCGGGGCCATTCTGCTCCTGGTCTTCGTTGCCACCCTGAGCCACAGCTTTTATATTTCCTCCTTCACCGGCCACCTCACCTCCCTCCTGGAGGCCGCCGAGGCCCGGGCCGAGGAGGAGGACTGGGCTGCCGCCGACGAGCTGACCCTCTCCGCCAAAAGCCGCTGGGACGCCAAGGGCTCCTATCTCCACATTCTTCTGCGCCACAGCGACACCGACGCCGTCTACACCGGCTTTCGGGAGGTCATCGAGTTCATCCAATGCCAGGAGGGCGGAGAGTACTCCGCCGCCAACGCCCGGCTCATCGCCGAGCTGGAGCTTTTGGCCGAGGCGGAGCAGCTGACACTGAAAAACATCCTATGATTTTTGACAGAATACGACATTTATGATATATTTTTCTTAATATATCCATGTCGGGGGTGACATATATGCTGGAAGAAAAGCAGATCGATTATCAGCAGCAGCTCTCCGCCCTGCTGTCAGCCCCTGTTCCTCCCCGGGATTCTCTTGACTATTTATCCCGCCTCTACTCCCTGGCCAACTGCTACTATAATCTCCGGCGGTATGCCGAGGAGCTCACCTGCCGGGAAGAGATCCTGTCTATCGCCAAAACCCCTACGAACCTGAATAACCTGGCCGTATCCTACGAGAATAATGGCATTAGGAGAAACGTTCTCAACCTATATAAGCGAGCTCTGGAGTCAGAGCCCTTCGACGCGCCCTCCAGCGTCATCTACGGAAATCTGCTCCGTTACGTAGCCCGGTACCGGGTCTATGAACGGGCTAAAACCACACGTCTGCACCCCCGCACCTACATCAATGATATCAGCACCATCCTCCGATTCGCGGTGGCCTGCTATGAGGATTATGAATGGGATACCTTTTCTCTCGCCGATTCCATTACCATTTCCCCCGACTGTCCGGATATTGAAAAATATTCCATCATCAAAACTATTTTTGATTCCACCAAAGGACTTCAAGAAAAAACGCTGCTCCGTCTCTATCTGATTTCTCTGTACCACAACGCCACCGCTATCCTGGACGGCCACCGAACCTCTATCCGCGATCAAAAACTGGAAATCGCCCATTATACCCGGGTAGAAAATCTAAAGAGCCTACTGAAGGCAAATGCGGATACCTTTCAGCGCCTGTTCAATGTGGCCTATATGAACGACCCCTCTGAGGGAAAAACCTTTGATCATCTGCTAAAATGCTATGGCACCAAGCTCAGCCAAAGCACCACCTCCAGCTGCGCCCACAACGGCCGCAACTATCAGAGCTACGGCTACAGCAACACGTACATCGGCAGCTTTTCCAGCAGTATCGACAGCCTCCCCATGTGGGTGCAGTACGGAAACGGCGGCAAGGGCTGCTGTCTGATCTTCGAAAACAGCTTCTTCGATGAGGAGGAACCCTTGCTCCTCCACATGTCCAAGCCCGCTGCTCCCTCTGAGCTCACTTCGGAGGATGCCCTTCCCTCCGATCCCCCTGAGCGCTATGTTCTTTATAAAGTCTATTATCTCTCTGAGCCCAGCAAATACCCCTATCGCACCAATCTGCAAATGATTGCCAGGCTATACAATCAGCTTCAAGAACTTCTTGAAAAGATGGATAAGACCGCGGTTCAGCAGATCACCATTTACATCGACAGCATTTTGGACCAGATCCGATTCCTGTTCAAAGAGCCCGACTATGCCCACGAGCAGGAATACCGGGTCATCAAATGGGCCGACTCCCCTCTATGCGACGAGGGCAACCGCAGCGGTGAGGTCCCTCACCTCTACATCGAAATGGCCCGTCCGCTGGAATATAAAGAAGTCATCCTGGGTCCCAAGGTAGAGGCCCCTTCCGCCGTAGCCCCCTATCTCCACTATACAAAAAAAGTCAAGCGCATCACCAAATCCAACATTCAATATCAATAAAAACACAGGGGCCTTACCGGCCCCTGTGTTTTTGCTTTCTCTTCTCCTGGCGGAGCCGGAACCTTCTCTCCTCCTCCGCCATTTTGTCCTCCCGGCTCTTCTCCCGCCGGGCTTCCTTTCCCTCCGTCCGCTGGAGCTTCAAGGCCTCCTGGGCCTTGGTGCCCACCGGGGCCTTGGACAGCTGCCGGGCAGCCTCTCTCCTGGCCCGCTTGGGGTTTTTCGCTGCGGCTGCCCTTCTCTCCATGGGCAGCGCCTCGGAAAACCGCAGCTGCCTCCAGTGGTCCAGCAGCGCCGCGTAGACCTCAAAGTCCCGGGGCTCCGCGCCGAAGGTGAGCTTACACGCCGAATACCGGCCGCCCTCCTCCCGCTCGATGAGCCCCACCCAAAAGGGGTCCTGAAAGAAGACTGTGATGGTACAGGTATCGCATGCCATAGAACTTCCTCCTTTTTGCCGTTCCACGGAGAAGGGACAACCAAGGAGGCAGGTTACTGACGGCATTGGTTCAAATGCCGCGCCCGGACTACCCGACCGGGCCGTGTTTTTATCCCCGCATATTCTATTTTGTGCTTCATCACCACCAGCTTTATTATAAAATACCCCCTTTCCCCTGTCAATCGTAAGAATATCGTCATTTGTTTTTCTCCCTCTCCTGTGATATACTTTTTTCAGCCTATCACAAGGGGGCGACCGCCTTGGCCGATGCCTTTTTCAGTCTGTTCCTGCTCTGTTTTATCTTCGTTTGTCTACTGGTCCCGCCGGTCCTGACCGGCTTTGCCGTCTTTAACCTCCGCGCCAAACAGCCCTTCCACGAAAAAGCTATTGATATCCTCATTTTTACTCTCGGCCCCTTCCTCACCGTCCTTCTCTGGAATCTTCTCTCCTTCCGGGAGTGGGACGAGGCCATCTTAATCGGCCCCGCATCGGACCTCTCCTCCTTCCACGCCCCTATTGCCGGAGCGCACCTGCCCACCCTCCTGACTCTTGCAGTTTACGCCATTCTCTGCCTTTGCCTTCTCCGTTTCTCTCAAAAGGGCTTCCCGCCCCTGCCTGCTGCATTCCTCATCGGCGGTGTTCTCACTGGGCTCCTTCTCTGCCTGATTTTGATGGTCCAGCTCTTCCCCCATTTGACCGGAAACGCCATCCCCTTTGATATCGTTTACCTCTGCCTTCTCCCCCTAAACTATATCCTCTGTTCGGCTAAGACCCTCCGCCGGGTCATTGCCGCCCAGGTCCTCCGGTTTCAGACCTCTCCCCCAGCCGACGCCCGGCCTGTGGTCCTGTTTTCCTACCGGTTCCTCTCCAAAAGCGGCGGCTGGCTCCTGCTGGCCTTCCTCCTGGCCCTCCCGGTCCTGGCGCTGCTTCTCGCCATTTTGACCCTCTTCGGCCAGACCCCCGACGCCGCCGTTCGGGCCTTTACTGAGACCAGCGACTGGGCCCTCTCCCAAAAGATCTCTCCCCCGCCCATCGAGACCGACGGCCACTACCTTTGCACCGTGGCGGTGGGTGGCCACCCCAGACTGGTGAAGCCCATTCGGTACGGTATCCGCCACGGCAAACGCATCGTGGTAAACCGCCAGCTCTGCGTGGCCAACGCCTTTGAACAGCTCATCATGGAACGCGCCCCAAGGCTCCACCGGGCCATCCGGCAGTTTTATGATACCCATGGCTATCCCCTCTCCCAAAAGCTCACCACTCCCCTCCGGGCTGATATCACCTATCTGGTCATGAAACCCCTGGAATGGTTCTTCCTCCTCTGCCTCTATACTTTTGACCGGGAGCCGGAAAATCGCATCGCCCTGCAATACACCAAGGCATAAAAAACGCCCCGCCTGACATTCAGGCGGGGCGTCTTTTCTCTTATTTCTCCTGGAGCAGCTTGTTCAGCTCGCTCATAAAGGTGCTGATATCCTTGAACTGGCGGTACACCGAGGCAAAGCGCACATAGGCCACCTCGTCCACATCCTTGAGCCGGTCCATGACCATCTCCCCGATCTGGGCGGAGGGCACCTCCCGGTTCATCTCGTTCTGGAGGATCTGCTCGATCTCGTCCACCATCTTCTCCATGGTGTCAAAAGACACCGGCCGCTTCTCGCAGGCCCGGATCATGCCGTTCAGGAGCTTGCTCCGGTCAAAGCTCTGGCGGCTTCCATCCTTCTTGATGACCACCACCGGCAGGGTCTCCATCACCTCAAAGGTGGTAAAACGCTTATGACAGGCCAGGCTCTCCCGGCGGCGGCGGATGCTGGCGCCGTCCTCAGCGGGGCGGGAATCCACCACCTTGCTGTCCAGATAACCGCAGAAGGGACATTTCATATCAGCACACTCCTATGTAGGATTTTGTTTCATGATATTTTACCACAGAAAAGAAAACTTTTCTACCCCTTAGGCCAAATTTTGACGGCGTTTTGCCGCCAAAAGGGTGTTTTCCATCAGCACCGCCCGGGTCATGGGCCCCACCCCTCCGGGCACCGGAGTAAGAAATGCCGACTTTTCCGCCACGGCGGCAAAGTCCACATCCCCGCAGAGCTTTCCCTCCCGGTTCCGGTTCATGGCCACGTCGACGACCGCAGCACCTTCCTTCACCATGTCCCCGGTGACCAGGCCCACCTGGCCCACCGCGGAGACCAGGATATCCGCCTGACGGCAGACCTCCGCCAGATCGGGGGTCTTGGAGTGGCACACCGTCACTGTGGCATCCCGGCGCAGAAGCAACAGAGCCATGGGCTTTCCCACAATATTGGACCGACCGATCACCACCGCCCGCTTTCCCGCAGGGTCGATGTGGTACTCCTCCAGCATCTCCATCACGCCGGCCGGGGTGCAGGGCAGAAACCCCTCCCGGCCGATCAGGAGGTTCCCGGCGTTCACGGGATGGAAGCCATCCACATCCTTGGCCGGGTCAATGGCCTCGATGACCGCCTGCTCATTCAAGTGCTTGGGCAGGGGCAGCTGGACTAGGATGCCGTCAATGTCCTCCCGCCGGTTCAGGGTCTCCACCAGCTCCAGCAGCTGCTCCTGGCTGGTCTCCTCCAAAAGGGCGTACTCCTCGCTGTAGAAGCCGCACTCCTCGCAGTCCTTCCGCTTGCTGGTCACATACACCCGGGAAGCCGGGTCGTTACCCACCAGCACCACGGCCAGGCCGGGCCGGCGGGGCAGCCTGGCCGCATCCGCCCGCACCCGGGCCTTTACTTTTTCAGACAGAGCCTTACCGTCCATCCTGGTCATCCTGATCCTCTCCTTCCTCCTGCTCCTCCTGGGGCAGTTCCGCCCCTTCCTCTGGGACCTTCTCCTCCAGCCGGGCACAGCGGTTCACCCACAGCTCCGCCGGGTCATGGGGCCGGGACATCTGATAGAGCAACACCCCCGCCGCCGCTACACAGGACAGGATGGCCAGCACCTGGGACACCCGCAGGCCGGTGGCGAAAAAGTACAGGCTGTCGGTCCGCAGCCCCTCGATCCAGGCACGGCCCAAGCCATACCAGGCAATATAGCTCAGGAATATCTGCCCCTCGAATTTTCGGCGCTTTGCCACCAGCAGAGCCAGCAGCAAAAAGCCCAGCAAGTTCCAAAGGGACTCGTAGAGGAAGGTGGGATGGACCTCCATGTACTGGTAGACCCCGTCCACCGTGGTGTAGATCCCCATCCGCCAGGGCAGGTCGGTGGGGCTGCCAAAGGCCTCCACATTAACGAAGTTCCCCCATCTCCCGATCATCTGCCCAATGAGCATCCCGAAGGAGCCCAGGTCGGCAAAGGCCAGGAAGGGCACTTTTTTGACCCAGCAGAACACCAGCAGGACCAGGATGGCCATGATGATCCCGCCATAGATGGCCAATCCCCCGTCCCAGATCCGAACCATCCGGCCAAAGTCTAGGGTCCCGTCGGCATTCCGGTAGAGGTCCAGGTAAAAAATGATGTAGTAGAGCCGCGCCCCAATGATGCACAGGGGCACGGCGTAAATCAGCAGGTCGATGATATCGTCCTGCTTGATCCCGTAACGGTCGGCCTTTCGGCTACAATAGGCCACCGCCAGCAGAAACCCGGCGGCGATAATAATGCCATACCAGTGGATGGGCCAGCCAAAGATGCGGAAAGCGATGTCCCGCACATTGACCGCAAAGCCCAACCCAGGGAAGGTTACTGTACTCATTTTCCCTCTCCTTTCGGCTTTACCACCGCCAGAGCAGTCTTGCTCTCCACCACCACCCGGCGGATGGTCTGCTCCACGTCCGCCTTGCTGATATTGGCAAAGCAGTCGGCAAAGTCCAGGTAGTCATAGCCGCAGAAGTGGGCCATGGCTTGGTTGATACATAGATTCTCAAAGGAGTTGAGCCCCCGGACCATGCTGCCGTAGACCGCCCGCTTCAGCCGCTGGAACAGGGCCTCGTCCACCCCTTCCCGGCTCAGCCTCTCCCCCTCCGCCAGAACGGCGGCCCGGACCGCCTCCGGATCCCGGCTCTCCCCGCCGGCGCAGAGGAAGGCAGCGCCGGGATATGCCTCGCAGCCATAGCCAAAGCTCTCGTTCACCAGCCCCTCGTTATAGAGCCTGGCATAGAGGGGACTGGAGGTGCCCAGCAGGGCCTCGCAGGCCAGGTTGCCCGTCAGCTCCCACTTCAGCCACTCCCCACCCTTCTGGGGCGGCGTATCCTTAAAGCCCAGCTGGAAGATGGGCACCGATACCGCCATCTCCTTCTCCCAACGGCTCATGTGTGCCTGGGGCGCCTCGGGCTGGCCGTGATCCTTCTCCGCCGGGGCGTGGCCCTGGACGGGCAGCACCTCCCGGGCAATGGCCGTCACCCGCTCCGGGTCCACGTCGCCGGTGACGCACAGGACCATATTTCCCGGGTCATAAAAGGCCCGGTGGCACAAGTTCAGCGTATCGGCGGTGATCTGGGCGATGGATTCCACCGTTCCGGCAATATTCACCTGGATGGGGCTGTGGGCGTAGAGCCCTTCCAGCATCCCATAAAAGACCTGGGTGTCCGGCTCGTCGTCCCCCATGCGGATCTCCTGGCCGATGATGCCCTGCTCCTTGTCCACGCTCTCTTGGGTGTAGTAAGGGATGGAGACGAAGGAGAGCAGGATCTTCAGATTCTCCTCAAACTTTTCGGTGCTCTCAAAATAGTAGCCCGTCATAGCCGTAGAGGTAAAGGCGTTGGGCGATGCCCCGTTGGCCGCCAGGTCCTGGAGGGCGTTGCCCTCCTTGGTGTCAAAGGTCTTGTGCTCCAGGAAATGGGCCACACCGGCGGGGGTATCCACCCATTGGCCATCCAGCCGGAAGCGCATATCCATGCCGCCATAGTTGGTGGCAAAAAAGGCGTAGCTCTTTTGGAAGCCAGGCTTCTGGTCCACATAAATGTGAAGGCCGTTTTCCAGCACGGTGTGGAAGAAGCTCTCCCCCAGCCGCTCATAGCGTTTCTCTTCCATGCTCACCCCTCCCTTCCGTTGAGGAAATAGACCGTATCCAGGCTTAAGGACTTGGCCACAGCCACCGCCTGGTCCAGACTCACCGTCTCCACCGCCCGGGCCAGCTCCTCCGGGCCCTGAGTGAGGCCGGCCACCGCCTGGCCCACCCACCAGTCCTCCTGGCGGCCCTGGCTGTCCAGGGCGGTGAGGAGGGAACTGACGGTATACCTCCGGGCCCCCTCCACCTCCCAGGGCTCGAACTCTTTTTTGCGGCAGGCCTCCAGCTGGGCCATGATCTCGTCCTCCGCCCGCTGCTTGTTGGAGAACTCCACCCCGGAGGACACCAGCATCACGCCCTTATATTTCTGGACCGAAGAGCTGGCGTAATAACACAGGGATAACTTTTCCCGCACATTGAGGAACAGCTTGGCGGTGGTGGTGCCTCCAAACAAAGCATTGCAGAGCACCAAGGCGGGATAGTCCGGGGATGCGGCGGTGATCCCGCCGGTCCGGAATCCCATGGTCAGCTTGCCCTGGGCCACGTTCAACCGCTCCTCCACCTGCCGCACCGACTGGGCGGTAGGGACCACAAGGGTCTGGGGCACCTCATAGCCTCCCTCCCGCGGCAGGCCCGCCAGGGCCTTTTGCAGGATGAAGCATCCCTGGTCCGTCCCCGCCGAGCCGCAGTAGTACAGCTCCAGCCGGGCATGGGCCAGCAACTCCCGATAGCGCTTCCAGGCCGATTGGGGAGTGATGGTCTCCACATCGGCCTCCCGGCCCATGCGCCCCACCCCGTAAGGCTCCTGGCGGCACATCTCCTCCACCACCCGGTCAATGGCATACTGGCGCTTGTCGTTGACCTCCGAGCGGATCCGGTCCACCAGGTTGGCCTTCTCCTGCCGGGTGTAATCCGGGCAGAAGGCTCCGTCCCGGGTGTAGGGCCGCAGCAGCAGCTCTCCCATCAGCTCCGCCGCCGGGTCCAGCACGCCGCTGCCGTCCAGGGTATAGGCATCATCCAGAAAACTGCCGATGAAGCCCACGCACTGGACCTCTCCTTTTTTACGGACCACCGGCTCAATAGAGCCGCCGTAAAGCTGGTCCAGGGCGGCCGCCAGGGATTGCAGGTCCGGGTGGGCCTCGCTGCCCCGGCGAAGCAGATAGGGGATCAGGGCGTTGACGGCTGCGGTCTCCTGCGCCATGGGGGCCAGCAGAGTCATGGACAGAAGAGAGGATTTGAATTTTTTAGTGTGGACCGAGGTGAGAAACACGCCGGGCAGCAATTGGGTCCGGGTCACGTCGCTCATGGGACCACCTTCCTTTCCGTTTCAAAGGGATAGAATGGAACAAAGGCTATTATACAACAGATTTTTCCGTTTGGCACCCCTCTGGGGCGAAAAAAGTCTTTTATTTTCCCTCCGGGAGGATGACCTCCAACCTGTGCTCCCCCTTCAGCCCTGTCAGGAGAAGCTCCTCCGCGGTAGCACCGTCCAAAAGGGTCCGGGCCGTTTCCCCCCGCCGGACCAGAATGTGCAGCATACCCTCCGGCAGGGCCCAACGGAGCTCACAGCCGGTCCAGGTCTTGGGAAGGTTCGGTTTTACCGTAAGGCGTCCTTCCTTAACAGTTATACCCAGCAACCCCTCCAGGGCCGCCTGATGATACCAGCCCGCCGCCCCGGTGTACCAGCTCCAGCCGCCCCGGCCCCGGTGCTGTGGGTGGGCGTACACATCCGCCGCCAGCACATAGGGCTCCGCCTTATAGACCTCCTCCGGGTGGGTGGAGGGCAGAAGAGCGTGGAGCAGGGCCTGCCCCTCCTCCGGCCTGCCGTCCCGGAAGCAGGCCAGGGCCAGCCAGACGGCGGCGTGGGTATACTGTCCGCCGTTCTCCCGGACGCCGGGGAGATAACCCCGGATATAGCCTGGCCGGGCCTCCCCGTCGTCAAAGGCGGGGTCGAAAAGCCGGACCAGTCCGGCCTCCCGGTCAAACAGTCTCTCCAAGGCGGCCGTAAGGGCCTTGTCTCCCTTTTCTCCCCCGGCGAAAAGGGCCCAGCTCTGGGGGATCGAATCGATTTGGCACTCCTGGGAGTCACTGCTGCCCAAAGGTTGGCCGTCATCATACCAGCCCCGGAGATACCATTCCCCGTCCCAGGCCGCCTCGGCCGCCTCCCGCAGCTTACGGGCCCAGTCCCGGCAGAGGGCCTCTCCCTCCCGGTCTTCCCGCTGCGCCGTTAGAGGCAGAAATGCCTCCAATGTCACCACGGCAAACCAGGTCAGCCACACGCTCTCTCCCCGACCCCGGCCGCCCACCTCATTCATGCCGTCGTTCCAATCTCCGGCGCCCATTTTCAGCAGACCGTGTTCCCCGGTCCCCCGGTCGATCACACACCGAATGGCCTGAAGGGCATGGGCATAAACGTCCTCTGTCTCCGCTGTGGATCGAGGGACAAAATATCGTTCCTTCTCCTCTGGTTTCAGCGGTTCCCCTGACAAGCAACTTACCTGTTCAGATAATATATTCCAATCATCCCAAGCGGAAATATACCGGCTCAGCGCATAGGGCAGCCATAGCAGATCATCGGAGATCCGGGTGCGGACCCCCCGGTTCTTTTCCTCCCCCACCTCGTGCCACCAGTGCTGTACGTCCCCCTCCCAAAACTGGTGGGCACAGCAGCGCAGGATCTGATCCCGGGCCCATTCCGGCTGAAAGGGTAGCAGGGCAAGGGTGTCCTGTAGCTGGTCCCGGAACCCGTAGGCCCCACCGTTCTGGTAGTGGGAGGTCCGTCCCAGCAGGCGGCAGGCGATCACCTGGTAAAGGCACCAGCCGTTGAGATATTCGTCCAGAGCCGGGTCCGGCGTCTTCACTTTCAGAGGGCACACCAGCTCCCGCCATCGCTTTTCCGTAGCTGTCAGCAAAGGGCCAAACTGCTCCGGGTCCACCCGTTCCGTTCCCCCCGCCCCGGTGGCAAGACACACCCGCTCTCCAAAACTGTAAAGGGCCTCCTCTTTCCCCAGGCAGATATGCCGCAGCTCCCCCGCTCCCTCGGGCAGCTCCACCAGCAAGAGCCGCCGGTTTTGATCCCAGGGGACCAGGGCGGTGGTCTTCACCGTCCCGCCGGGCCATTTCTTCTCCCAGCAGGCCCAGCCAAACCCGTAGGTCACAGTCACGCCCAGTCCGTCCCCGTCCGCAAAGAGACTGTGGCTCTCCCCCTTCCAGCCCAGCAGGAACCATTCCGGCCCACCCACTGCCAGAGGGTCGTTATTCCAGGGCGTGATGGGAGACTCCCGGGAATTGCCCTGCCACAAGTGGCCACATCCGCTCTCATCCATGATCCAGCCAAAGCTGGGATTGGTCAGGAGTTGGCTCCAGCCCAAGGGAGGCAGGTTTCCGTTTAGTTGTAAAGCAAATTCACTTTCTGGGGCGAAGTTCCATTGGACAGGCTCCCCAGCAAGCCGGCAGCTCCGCCTGGGCGGCTGAACCGGCTCTTTTCCCTCTTTCTTCCACTGCCCCTGGGGCGTTATCAGCACTGCCGCCCAATCCTCCCAGGGGCTGGAATCCCCCTCTATCAGGTGGATTCCACCCTTTCGCCCCAACTGCCCCTCCCGGCCCAGGGCCTTGATCTGCTCCAGCACCCCGCTTTTTTGCGGTCGAAGATAGCTGCCCCCATCCGAGAGGAGATAGACCAGGTCAAAGGAATAGCTGCATTGGCTCAAAAGGGCATGGGCCTTCAACGGGAACAGCTCTACTCCCTCCTCCCCGGGTTGGACCACGGCCAGGGGCAGGTCTCCCGACACGCCGTAGGCCCACAGGGCCGATTGAGGACTGTCTCCCCGCTCCCGGCCGGGAAAATTCAGGACAGAGAGCAGCTCCATGGCCCGCTCCTCCTCCCCGGCGGAGAGCTGCAGCTCCCGCAGGAGACCGTCCAACCGCCCTACCGTCTGCTCCGGGGCGGAGAGCACCGACAGGGCCGTCCGCTCCGCCTGCTCCTCCCCATCCTCAAAGCCCAGAGCCAGCCGGAGATGAAATCTCCCGTTCTCCCCCAAGGGAAAGCGGACCAGCAGGCAGGGGTCCAGCACCGCGCCCGCGCTATGCTCCGCCTGGGCCTCCAAAGCCTGCTCCAACCGGCGCAGGCCGCCGCGGCCCAGGGCCTTCTCCCGGCTGGTGTCCCAGGTGGCCTCCTCTCGGTCCCAGAGCACTGAAACCGTCGCCCGCCGGTCTCCCGTCCTGGGGCGTCGCACAAAGGTCATCCCCCGATCCAGAACTTTACTCTCCAGAGAGAGCTTGGAATAGGCCGGATGGGCCCGGTGATCCTCCGGCCGGGCCAGCATGGGCTCCAGATAGCACACTACCTCCCCCGCCTCCGGCCCCTCCAGAGCTACCGTCCACAACGCGCCCCGTTCCCCTCTGGGAAGGATCAGCCGTATCTTTGCTGTAAAGGTCTTTCCATTTGCAGTCCATGTGGCCCCGCCGCCGTCAAAGCTCCAGTCAAAATTCCCCTCTTCCAGCAGGGGCGCCCCAGTCAGCGGCCACAGCTCCCCTCCCGGGTCCCGGTAAAAAAAGCTGACTCCCGCCGGGGCATAGCGCTGTCGGAGCTGACTGACCAGAGGGCTCTCCCCCTGTTCATTGGTAAGGGCCACTGCCCCGGCGTCAGTGCACAGGGCGGAAAGCAGCCCGTTGGACAGCAAGTGACAGGCCGGCCGGGCTAGGTCAAAGCCCGATCCCGTCCTGCAAAATTGACTCTGCCGCTGGGGCCGGCTCCGCTCCGGTCCTGCCTGGCGGCCCGTCTTCATTACGGGAGCCCCCACCGGCACCTTCTCCTGAAGCAGCTCCCGGAAGGCCCCCATGGCGCAGTCTCTTAGAAAGCGCTTCTGCATCACATTGTCCATCAAGGCGTTGTCCACCGCCACCAGGCTCATGCCCAAGTGGTGAGCCATAAAGGAGCGAACCACCGCCCACTTCTCTCCCTCCGGCAGATGGGCGGGGGTAAAATCCACCGCCTCATAAAGGCCGTATTCCCCCTCCAGGCCCATGTCCCGCAGCCTTCTCAGGTTCCGCCCCGCGCTTCTGGGGGCCAGCAGCAGGGTCAGGAAGGAGGCATAAGGGGCCACCACCAGCTCCCGGTCCAGCCCCCGCTTCAGGCCCAAGGCCTGGACCCCGTGGGCCTTATACTGGTAAGCCATCCCGGGGTCAAAGGCATAAAACCCCGACTCCGAGATGCCCCAGGGCCTTCCCGCCCGGCCGCCCCGCCTTTTCTGGGCGTAGACGCAGAAGGACAGGGACTCGTACATCAAACTCCCCTGCTCACAGGGCAGCAGCAGGTTGGGCATAAAATACTCGAACATGGTCCCCGTCCAGGAGGCCATACCGCAGTAGTCGTTCTCCCCCACCAGGGCCCGGCTCAGCTTCCGCCAGTGGCGGGGGTCCACCTCTCCCGAGGCGATGGCCAGATAGCTGGCAAGCCGGGCCTCGCTGGCCATCAGGTCGTACCAGCCGGCGGTAAACTCCTCCTTCTCCACGTCATAGCCGATGGTGAACAGCTTCCGGCTCTCGTCATAGAGGGGCGAGAGGGCCATGGCGTCGGATAAGACCTCCGCCCGGCGGGCCAGGGCATCCTCCCCCCACTCGTAGAGGGCCTCCCGCAGGGCGATGAGACAGCCCTTCAAATTGCCGCTGTCCACCGTGGAGACATACTGGGGCCGTAGTGGGGCGCAGTTCGAGGTATCATACCAGTTGTAAAGGTGCCCCTTCCACTTGGGCAGAGCTTCCACCGTATCCAGGATGTGGCCGATGAGCTCCACCGCCTGCCCCCGGCCTGTCAGCTCCAGGTCGGCGGCGGCCACGCAGCTCAAAAGGGCCATCCCGATATTGGTGGGGGAGGTCCGGCGGGCCGGGCCCAGCCAGGGCTTCTCCTGGACGTTGTCCGGCGGCAGCCAGTGGTCCTCCTCCCGGAGCCAGTCCTGGAAATAACCCCAGATCAGGGCGGCCTGATGCAGCAGGAAGGGCCTGTCGTCCCCGTTGGCCCCCTTCCCCTCCTTCACCGGCCGGGACATGGCCCAGGCAAAGGCCGGGGAGGCCGCCCACACAAGGCCCATGGCCGCCCCCGCCGGGAACCGGGCAAATCCCATGGCAAAAAGTCCCACCGCCACCGCCGGCCATTGGGTCCGGAAGTTGCTCCCGATCCCCTCCTTTTTCCGCTCGGCGTCCGCCGCCGTCACCCATTCCAGCATTTTTTTGTGGCTTATCACCCCCCGCCACAGAGCGGTGCAGATGGCCGAGGCGCTGATCCAGGCGTGATAGGGCAAAAAGAGGAGCTGTACCAAGGTCTGAAGGATCATCCCTCCCGGCCCGGCGATGATGGTGGCGTGGTACCGCCGCCGCAGTCCCACTCCCCCCCGGATGGCCAGGTCCGCTCCGGTAAGCAGCAGGTTGGACCAGGCGGAGACGATAGCCAGAGCCGCCGCGGCTCCGAAGGCCGGGGCGGACAGGCACATCCCCAGCAGCAGAGCCACCAGGGTAAACACAGGGGAAAGGCTCCGGCGCAGGTTATCAAAGAGCTTCCACTTATCCATGGGGGCAATGGGATTCTCCACCCGCTCCCCCTTCTCATTCCGCACATACCGCCCCAGCCAGGGCAGCAGCTGCCAATCCCCCCGGACCCAGCGGTGGAGCCGGGAAAAATAGCCGGAGACCTTGTAGGGATACCCGTCGGTCAGCTCCACATCCTCCAACAGCCCCGCATGGAGATAGGCCCCCTCCAGAAGGTCGTGGGACAGGACTCGGTCCTGGGGGAACCGGCCCTCCAGGCATTGGGCAAAGGCCTCCACATCGAAAATGCCCTTGCCCGTATAGGTCCCCCGGTCAAAGAGGTCGTGATATACGTCGCTGCAGGCCCCGCCGTAGGGGTCGATCCCCCCCTGGCCGGCAAAGATGCGGGAGAACTGGGAGCGGTTGGCCGCCTTCAGCTCCACCCCCACCCGAGGCTGAAGCAATCCATAGCCCGCCGTCACCACCCGCCGGCGGGGGTCCACCTGGGGCCGGTTCAGGGGGTGGAGCATAGCCCCCACCAGCTCCCGGGCCGCCCCCACGTTGAGGGCGGTATCGGAGTCCAGCGTAATGACATACCGGGTGTTTTTCAGCGCCCTGAGCTCCCCCGCCCGGACCCGCAGGCCCGAGGGCCGCCCCCGGAGCAGGCGGGTCAGCTCCAGCAGGGCCCCCCGCTTTCTCTCCCAGCCGGTATACCGTTCATCGGTCCGTTGAAATACGGGCTGGCGGAAAAAGAGGTAGACCCCCCCGCCATATTTCTCGTTCAGGGCGTCCATGGCCGCCTTGGCCCGCGCCACCCACCGCCGCTCCTCCTCCCCCATGGGGGAGGCCCGGTCGGGCAGATCGGCCAGCAGGCCAAAGCGCAGTTCTCCTCCGCTGTCCCGGTTGGCCAGGTGGTACCGCTCCAGAAGGGCGGCGTACTCGTCCCCGCTCTTCTCCCCGGTCAGGAGGCCCGCAATGACGCAGAGGGTCCTGCCCTCGGGCGGGATCCCCCCTTTCAGCTCCATCCGCGGCACGCTTCTGGGCCGGACCAGGCGGACAGCAAAAAAATCCGTGAGGTTTTTCATCAGATCGGAGGCTGGCAACAGCAGGAGAAGAAACAGGGCCCAACTCTCCAGCAAAAACCCCAGCAGCAGCGCCAAAAAGAGGGTGGGCAGCAGGATCACCCCCACGTAAAGGACCCCCGAGGGCTCCCGCTCCTTCCGCTCCAAGGGCCGGCGGAACAAAAACCAGCCGATGTGCCGTTCCTGGCCCTTGCCCTCCCGGGCCAGGGCCAGGGCCTTTTCCGCCGCCTCTTCCTCCCCCAGGCCATGGCGCCGGGCCAAAAGGCAGACCTGACGGCGGTAGCGGGCCCGGGTGGCCTCGTCCATCCGGCCATAGAGCTCCGCCGGGTCCCGGCGAAGCGTCTGCTCTACCGGGCTACTCTCCTCCAAAAGCGGTCCCAGGTTGGCCACCGACAGGGTCCGCAGGCCGGTGAAAATGCCCTCCATCTCCTCGGCCAGCCCCGGCTTCTCCGGATCGGTCTCCAAAATGGAACACCGCTCCGCTAGAAGGCGGCACAGCTCTCCCTTCAGGGCGGGGATGAACAGAGACAGTTCCTCCTCCGTAAGAGCCCCCTCCTCCTGTAGGCCGGCCAGGTAGGCGCTCAGCTCCTCCTGCCCCGCGGCGGGGGCCGCCCTTCCAAAGACATAAGCCGCCTGCTGCACATAGCTCCGCTCCCCTTGGCGGCGCAGGCGCTTTCCCCGCTTCAGCTCCTCCCAGGCGGAAGCTCCCTCCCGCTTGGCCAGGTAGGCGTTGTCCAGCAGCCACTCCACCGCCGTGGGCAGCCGCTGGCAGGACTTTTGGGTCAAACGCCGGCGGGTCTCCTCGATTCGTTCTACCGCTTTCAGGACCTCCCGCGCCGCCCTTCTGCCCGGATATCTCCCCTGCGCCTGTTCCGCCCCGGCGGTCTTCCGGCCCAGCTCCTGCAAGTCCATGTTGCTCCCCCTTCCATCTCTCCCCAGTTTTGACAAACAGGGGCTTTTTCATACTCCCTCTTGCATTTCCCGGTGGGATACGGGATAATAGGATCACAACCATTGTTTTGGGAGGGACCGTTATGGGCAAGTACATCCTCACTCTGGACCAGGGCACCACCAGCTCCAGGGCCATTCTGTTTGACCACGGGCAGAACATGCTGGCCGCGGCCCAAAAGGAGCTGAACCAGATCTATCCCCGGGAGGGCTGGGTAGAGCACGACCCGGTGGAGATCTGGTCCTCCCAGTACGCCGTGATGATGGAGGTTCTGGCCCAGTCCGGCATTGATCCCCAGGATATCGCCGCCATCGGCCTGGCCAACCAGCGGGAGACCACGGTGGTCTGGGAAAAGGCCACCGGGCTGCCGGTCTACAATGCCATCTGCTGGCAGTGCCGCCGAACAGCCAGGACGGTGGACCAGCTCCGCGCCCAGGGGCTGGAGGAGCACATCCGCAAAACCACCGGGCTGCTGCCCGACGCCTATTTCTCCGCCACCAAGCTGAAGTGGATCCTGGACCGGGCAGACCCGGACCGGGCCCGGGCCAAACGGGGCGAGCTGCTCTTCGGCACGGTGGACTGCTGGCTGGTGTGGAAGCTCACCGGCGGCGCCGCCCACGTCACCGACGCCACCAACGCCTCCCGGACCATGCTCTATGATATCCACAAGGGACGCTGGGACGACACCCTTTTGGAGGCTTTGGATATCCCCGCCTCCATGCTGCCCCGGGTGGTGGAATGCAGCGGCGTGGTGGGTCACGCCCAGATCGGCTCCGCCCAAGTCCCCATCGCGGGCATGGCGGGAGACCAACAGGCCGCCCTTTTCGGCCAGACCTGCTTTGCCCCCGGGGAGGCCAAAAATACATACGGCACCGGCTGCTTCCTGCTGATGAACACCGGCACTGTTCCCTGCGAGAGCAAAAACGGCCTTTTGACCACCGTCGCCATGGCCCGGAACGGCCAAATCCAATATGCCCTAGAGGGCTCCGCCTTCACCGGCGGGGCGGTGATCCAATGGCTCCGGGACGAGCTGGGCTTCCTATCCTCGGCCCCCCAGGCGGAGACCCTGGCCGCCACCGTCCCCGACACCGGCGGGGTCTACCTGGTCCCCGCCTTCACCGGCCTGGGGGCCCCCTATTGGGACATGTACGCCCGGGGCTGCCTGGTGGGCCTCACCCGGGGCACCGGCCGGGCCCACATCGTCCGGGCCGCCCAGGAGTCTATCGCCTACCAGGTTTGGGACCTGGTAAACGCCATGGAAAAGGACACCGGCCTCTCCCTGTCCTGCCTCAACGCCGACGGCGGGGCCAGCCGGGACAGCTTTTTGCTCCAATTTCAGGCCGATATCCTGGGGAAACCCGTCCGCCGCCCGGTGGTCCGGGAGACCACCGCCCTGGGGGCCGCCTATCTGGCAGGGCTGGCCGTAGGCTTCTGGCGGGACACCCAGCAGTTGCGCCAGCTCTGGCAGGAGGACGCCTCCTTCTCCCCCGCCATGGAACCCCACCGGAGGACCTCCCTCCTCTCCGGCTGGCACAAGGCGGTGGGCCGCGGCCTGGACTGGGCGGAGCACTGAGGCACCCCCCGACCCTCCGGGACATATGATGGAGCGTGGCCCATGGGCTACAATTCACACACGGAGGGATCATCAATATGTGGTCTTGCGGATGTAATTCCTGCTCCTGCGGGTGTTCCTGCAGCAGCTCTTGCGGTAGTTCCTGCGGCAGCTCCTGTGGCTGCTCCTGCGGCAGTGGTTCCAACAATGGTATCACCACCCTGCCTTCCTTCCCCAGCACGCCCGTCTTCCCCGGTTTCCCGGTTTTCCCTGACTTTTCCGCCCCTCAGTTCCCGGTCTACGTCTCCTACCCGTCCTTTTACCCCTCTGACAGCGCTGTCTTTGACGCCAACGTAGCGCTGTTCTCCCGGGACAGCGGTTCTGACAGCGGCTGCGGCTGCAACGGCTGAACCGGACCCTCGCCGCCCCTTTGGGGCGGCCTACATATTTTTCTAATATTTGTAAAATTCGCTCCGTATGGGCACCATAACACATTCCAAAACAAGGAAACGATAGGATTTATTTTGGTGATGTATTGTGTATTTTCGACGGATCGCAGACATGCGGATCGACCATGACAAAACGCAGCTTCAAATTGCAAAGCTGCTTGGGTTGCACCCCAGCGTATACCGCCGCTATGAAAAGGGCAACCGGGATATTCCCCTGTGGGCTTTGATCCGCCTGGCCGACTATTACGAGACCAGTACCGATTATCTGCTGGGCCGGACAGATAACCCTTCCAAACCCCGTGCGTAAGCTGTGCTGGTGGGCGCTTCCCTTTTCCGGCGCCATATTTTTGGCTGTCTATCTCCTGCCGGAGGCCCTCCTTCTTCCGGTGGGAGCTTTGTGCGTCTTGGGTGCCCTGGCTTCCCTGCTGTGCAAAGGCTCCGTCCGGCTTCGGATCGCCCTGGCCGCCCTTGGACTGGCCCTCGGCTTTTTGTGGACAGACTGTTACGGCCTCCTGTTTCGCGCTCCCGCCCAGGCTTTGATTTCCGAAGAGTCCCTCCCCCACACCATGACCGTGCTGGATTTCCCATCCGCCACCAGCAGGGGCGCTGTTTTCCCGGTCCGGTTGGAATCCGGCCCCAAGGCCCAGCTCTATGCCGATGAGGACGCGCTGACCCTCCGCCCCGGGGATGTGGTCTCCTGTCCGGTCCGGCTGACCTCTTCCGAAACGGTCCGGGGCGAAAGCGTGGATTATTACACCGCAAAGGGCGTCTTTCTTTTGGGTTACGCCCAGGAAAATCCTGAACTGCTGACCAGGCCCCAGCGCCCCTCTCCGCTCTTCTGGCCTCAATATGCAGCCCGGGCCTTAAAGGATGCCATCGCCCGGGTGTTTCCCGCCGATGTCTCCGGCTTTCTCACCGCCCTTGTCACCGGGGACAAATCCTGTTTGCCCACCGGGGTCTACGCCGCCTTTCAGCGGGCCGGGCTCTCCCACGTCATCGCCGTCTCCGGCCTGCACATCGGCTTTTTGGCCGGGCTTTTATCCCTCCTCTTGGGCAAGCGCTCCCGGCTTTCCGCCGGGGTCGGTATCGCCCTGATGTTTTTCTTTGCCGCAGTGGCCGGCCATTCTCCCTCGGCCCTCCGGGCCGCTGCCATGTGTACCCTGCTGCTCATCGCTCCCCTGGTAGGCCGGGAGCCGGACAAGCCCACCACCCTGGCCGCCGTTCTCTTCCTTCTGCTTCTTCCCTGCCCCTATGCCGCCGCCAGCGTCAGCCTTCAGCTCTCCTTCGCCGCAGTGGCCGGGATCTATCTGGTCACGGGAGAACTGAGCCGCCGATGGCTCAAGGCCCTTCCCAAATGGGACAAGCCCTTGGGAAGGCTGGGCCGGCAGGTGCTGGTCTTTGCCGTCGACAGCCTGGCTGTCACCCTCGCCGCCCTGCTCTTTACCACCCCGCTAGCCGCCCTCCATTTCGGCTCGGTCTCCCTGGCCGGGCCCTTGACCAATTTGCTCACCCTCTGGGCCATATCCTACTGCTTTCTGGGCGGACTTTTCTCCGCTCTCCTGGGGCTTCTTCTGCCGTCTCTGGCCTCCCCCTTGGCCTGGCTCAGTGCCTGGCCTGCCCGGTGGATCCTCTGGGTCGCCCGGAATATTGCCCACTTGCCCTTCGCCTCGGTCTGCCTCTCCTCCCGCTATCTGATCCTTTGGTTTTTCGCGGCCTATGGGATCGTTCTCCTCTGGCTCACCGGCCGGCGGCAGGTGCGTCCTCTCATCCCCGTCTCCGCCCTAGTCATCACCCTCTGTGCGGCCCTGCTCACCAACAGCTGGGACGCCCTCACCTCCCAGCTCACGGTGACGGCTCTGGATGTGGGCCAGGGCGCCTCTACTCTTTTTTACTCCAAGGGCCATACCGTTTTGGTAGACTGCGGCGGTAACAGCGGCGACGACCCCGGCGACATTGCCGCCGACGCCCTTCAAGCCCTAGGTGCCTCCCATTTGGACGCCCTGATCCTCACCCACTGCCATACCGACCACGCCTGCGGCGTGCCCGCCCTTCTCTCCCGGGTAGACGTCTCCCTCCTGATCCTGCCCGAAGGGGACCCGGAGGACAGCCTTCAACAGGAGGTCCTCGCTCTGGCGGAGGAATATGGGTGTAAAGCAGAATTCCTTACCAATGACACCCGCATCACCTTTGGAGACGCCTCCCTACAGCTTTACGCTCCTCTCGGGGACGGCGGCATCAACGAGGCCGGCCTGTCCGTTCTCTGCTCCGCGGGGGAGTTTGACGTCCTTATCACCGGGGATATGAACGATGTTGTGGAACGGCGGCTTGTAAAGTATAAAAACTTGCCGGATATTGAGCTCCTGATGGTGGGCCATCACGGCTCCAAAAACGCCGCCTCCGAGGAGCTTTTGCTGGCCCTCTCCCCGGAGACCGCCGTCATTTCCTCCGGCTACAACAGCTACGGCCACCCCGCCTTAGAGACGCTGGAGCGGCTGGGCGCCGCGGGCTGCGACATTTACCGCACCGACCTGATGGGCACCATCACCTTCACTGCAAAGGAGACTGACCAATGAAATTCGTATCCTGGAATGTCAACGGCCTGCGGGCCTGCCTGAAAAAGGACTTTATGCAGAGTTTTGCCGCCCTGGATGCGGACGCCTTCTGTCTCCAGGAGACCAAGATGCAACCCGGCCAGGCAGAGCTGGACCTCCCCGGCTACCAGGAGTTCTGGAACTCTGCCGAAAAGAAGGGCTATTCCGGCACCGCCATCTTCACCAGGGTCCCGCCCCTGTCCGTCTCCTATGACATCGGGGATGAGGACCACGTGGGGGAGGGCCGGTCCATCACCCTGGAGTTCGAGGAGTACTACCTGGTCACCGTATACACCCCCAACTCTCAGGACGGGCTGCGGCGGCTTCCCTACCGCATGGCCTGGGAGGACGCCTTCCGGACCTACCTACTGGAGCTGGACGCCAAGAAACCGGTGATCGTCTGCGGAGACCTGAATGTGGCCCATGAGGAGATCGACCTGAAAAACCCCAAGTCCAATCACGAAAACCCCGGCTTTTCCGACGCGGAGCGGGAAAAGTTCTCCCAGCTCTTGGCTGCCGGCTTTACCGACACCTTCCGGTTTTTAAATCCCGGCCTGGCCGGGGCCTACTCCTGGTGGAGCTACCGCTTCCACGCCCGGGAGAACAACGCCGGATGGCGCATCGACTACTTCCTGGTCTCCGACCGGCTCCGGGAGCGGATCGCGTCGGCGGCCATCCACGCCGACATCTTCGGCAGCGACCACTGCCCGGTCTCTCTGGAACTCCATGGCTGAGCTTCCAGCAGAAAAAAGTGACAAATCAATGACAAAAGGCCGCCGAGCATTGTCTCCGGCGGCCTTTTGCGTTATAATATGCAATTGACCGAAATCTCTACTCCATAGAAAGGCAGCCAATATGAAACACAGATTTTTCTCCCGCTTGTCGGCGTTGACCCTCTCCCTCGCCCTGCTGGCCCTCCCCGCCGCCCGGGCCCTTACCCCCGGACAGGCCGGGCAGCTTTTGCAGGAGGTTTACATCGATCCGGTGCCCCAGTCCGTACTGGAGCAGCCCACCGTCAAGGAGATGGTGGCAGCCCTGGGGGACCCCTATACCGAATACTTCACCCCCGAGGAGTACCAGGCTTTCAACGCCTCCATGTCCGACACCTCCCTGGTGGGCATCGGCGTCGTCTTCCGCAATACCGAGGAGGGGCTGCTACTGGAGCAGGTCCTTCCCGACTCTCCCTCCCTCAAGGCCGGGCTGGAGGCCGGGGACCTGATCGTGGCCGTGGACGGTAACAGCGTCCTGGGGCAGGACAACGACACCGTCACCGGCTGGATCCAGGGGGAGGAGGGCACCGCCGTCAAGGTGACCTACCTCCGCGGCGGAAACCGGAAAACGGTCACCCTCACCCGGGCTCAGGTCATCCTGCCCGCCACCACCAGTGAGCTCATCGACGGCCACATCGGCTATATCAGCTGCACCACCTTCGGCCCCGAGACCGCCGGGCATTTCAAGGAGGCTCTGGACGCATACGGGGACAAGGCCACCGTCTGGATCGTGGACCTGCGCTCCAACTCAGGGGGCGTCACCGAGGCCGCCACCACCTCTGCCGGGTACTTCACAGGCGCCGGGGAGATGGCCTACCTCCGGGACAGCGAGGACCAGTACGGCGCCTACTATAACGAGGACAGCGCCCTCACCCTCTACCCGGTGATCGTACTGGTGGACCTATACTCCGCCAGCGCCTCGGAGATCTTCGCCTCCGCCATCCGGGACCAGGGCTCCGGCATCGTGGTGGGCACCCGGACCTTTGGAAAAGGGGTGGCCCAGAGCGTGGTGGACCAGTCCTACCGCCCTGAGCTCTTCCCCGACGGAGACGCCATCAAGATCACCTCCCACCGCTTCTTTACCCCCGCCGGCAACACTACCGATCAAGTAGGGGTCATCCCAGACCTGCTGGTGGAGCCCGAGGAGATCGCCAATGTGGCCTATCTGCTGGCCGGGGCCGCCCCCACCTCCGACACCACAAACGTCCTCCGGGCCGACATCGACTGGCGGTGGTTCATCGACCTGGACCTGGCCACCAGCGCGGACTTTCGGGACACCTTCCTGGACCTGCTGCAGGCCATTCCCCAAAACAAAAACCTATGGCTGGGTACCGGCGGCCCCGACGGCTGGACGCGGACCGACCCTGAGTCGGTGGCCGAAACCTATGGCCTGGACTACCAGGCCCCCGTCTTCCCCGATCAGGACGACTCCCGCTATTCCACTGTTCTCAGCGTCTTGAAGACCTACGGCCTCATTAACGGCCGGGAGGACGGACTCTTCCACCCCCAGGACACCCTGACCCGGGCTGAGCTGTGCCAGCTGCTGGCGGTGGCCCTCCACTGTACCGTCCCCACCAACGAGAGCCCCTACTCCGATGTGGCCGACGACGCCTGGTACGCCCCGGCGGTCATCGCCATGAGCAACATGGGCCTGGTCCAGGGAATCGGCGAGGACACCTTCCGCCCCGACGACCCGGTGGACCACCAGCAGCTCATTACCATCATGGGCCGGCTGGCCCAGCGGCTCAACATGTTCCTCTATAACACGGTGCAGGAGCACCAGGGCGGCTTCTCCAGCATCGCCGGGCTCATGGACTACGACGAGTGGGCCAAGGAGTCCGCCTGGCTGCTGTCCTACAGCCAAAAGGGCTATTTGGGCAACACCATCTCCCTGCTCTGGGCCAGTGCCGACGAGATCGCCCCCACAGCGGCCACCACCCGGGACGAGGCGGCCTACGCCCTCTACCGCCTCCTCTCCTACACCGGGATCCTCCCCGCCTAACCGCTTCCAACAGCCGCCGTTCCTTGGAACGGCGGCTGTTTTTTTCGGACAGGTCGTTGTTTTTTTCCTCCGGAGCGCATACAATATAGGTCGTGAACCATACAAGGAGGGATGTGCCATGCCCAATTGCGGCATCATCGATGTGGGCTCCAATACCATACGTCTGTCCATCTACCGCTACGGCCGGGAGGGCTTCCGGCTTTTGCTGGGCAAGAAGGAGACCGCTGGCCTGGCGGGCTATGTCCGGGACGGGGCCCTCTCCCCCCAGGGGATAGAGCGGGCGGCCCAGGTCTTGTCCTCCTTCCGCTTTTTACTGGAAAATCTGGGCATCGGAGACTATTACGCCTTTGCCACCGCCTCCCTGCGTAACATCTCCAACACTGAGCAGGCGGTGGAGGCCATCCAGCGCGCCTCCGGGGTGTCCCTCTCCGTCATCTCCGGCGCGGAGGAGGCCGCCCTGTCCTTCCGGGGCGCTCTCCTGGACGCCCCCTCCCAGCCGGGCAAGGGGCTGCTGGTGGATATCGGCGGAGGCTCCACCGAGCTGGTGGTCTATGAGGAGGGAACGGTCTCCTCGGGGGTGAGCCTGCCCATGGGCTCCCTGTCCCTCTTTACCCAGCACGTCTCCGGGCTCCTCCCCTCCGACCAGGAGTGGAAGGAGCTCCGCCGCCATGTGCGCCAGGCCCTGGAGCAGGTGGAGACCGTTCCCTGTCCCCATCTCCGGGGGGTGGGCGGCACCATCCGGGCCGTCGGAAAGCTCTGCGGCCTGGGGCCCCGTGACACTCTGCCCGCCGGGGAGGTCCGGTCCCTTTCCCGCCGTCTGCGGGACAGGGACCAGGACGCCCTTCGCCAGGTCCTCCAGGTCTCCCCCGACCGGCTCCATACCCTGCTGCCCGGACTGGCCATTTTGACCGCCATATTGAAGCTCTATGAGGTGGAGACCTTGGACGTCAGCACCCAGGGAGTCCGGGAGGGCTATCTGCTGACCTATGTGATGGGAGAGGGGGAGGCCGGTGCCCAGGGACGGTGAGGTAGACACCCGATACACCCAAGACAGGGAGCTGTCCTGGCTCAAATTTGACCAGCGGGTGATGGAGGAGGCCTGGGACCCCTCGGTGCCCGCTTTCGAGCGGCTGAAATTTGCCGCTATCTTCACCAGCAACTTAGACGAGTTTTTCATGGTCCGGGTGGGCAGCATCGGGGACCTGGCCCTTCTAAAAGGCCGGCATCGGGACAGCCGGAGCGGCCTCACCCCCGACCAGCAGCTCCGGGCCATTTTTCGGGCGGTGCGGCCCCTGTACCGCCGCCGGGATAAGCTGCTCGCCACCCTGGAGGCCAAGCTGCGGACCTATGGGATCTGCTGCCTCCTTCCCCAGGAACTGGACGCCAAGGAGCAAAAGCAGATGGAGCGGTGGTTCCGTGACCAGGTGGTCCCCGTCCTCTCCCCCATGGTGGTGGACAGCCACCACCCCTTTCCCCACCTGCCCTCCAAGCAGTCCTGCGTCGCCCTCTCCCTCCAGCGGGAGGGCCGGGAATACCTGGGGCTGGTCCCCGTTCCCCGGACTCTGTCCCCCTTCTGGGTCCTGGAGGAGCCAGGGCTGCGGTATGTGCTCACCGAGCAGGTTGTCCTGGCCATGGCCCCCACCCTCTTTGGGAGCTATTACGTCACCTCCCGGGCCATTATGGCGGTGACCCGCAACGCCGACCTGCCCCCCGAGGACGAGGACCAGGAGGAGAGCGAGGACTTTCGCCAGCACATGAAAAAGGCCCTGAAAAAGCGCGCCCGCCTCTCCCCTGTCCGCCTGGAGCTCCAAGGGGAGCTGGAGGAACATGCCCTCTCCCACCTTAAGGAGCGGTTGGAGCTCTCGGAGGAACGGGTCTTCTTTTCCCGCTCCCCCCTCTCGCTGGACTATGTCTATTCCCTGGAACCCCGGCTGCCCGCCGAGAGTGCCGGGCTTCGATATTCCCCCTTTTCCCCTGTCTGGCCCCGGGAACTGGACCGGAAGGAGCGGCTCATCCCCCAGCTTTTGCGCCGGGACCTGCTCCTGTTCTACCCCTACCACTCCATGGAGCCCTTTTTGCAGCTCATCCGGGAGGCCGCCGGCGACCCGGAGGTGCTGTCCATCAAGATCACCATCTACCGCCTGGCCTCCCACGCCAAGCTGGTGGAATACCTGGCCGCCGCGGCGGAGAACGGCAAAGAGGTCACCGTTTTCATGGAGCTCCGGGCCCGGTTCGACGAACAGAACAACATCCGCTGGGCCGAGCGGCTGGAGGAGGCGGGCTGCACCCTTCTCTACGGCGTAGAGGGCTACAAGGTCCACGCCAAGGTCTGCCTCATCACCCGTCGAGACCGGGGAAGGGTCCGCACCATCACCCAGATCGGCACAGGCAACTATAACGAGAAGACCGCCCGGCTCTATACCGATATCTCTCTTATCTCGGCCCACCCTGGCATCGGCGCCGATGCCGCCGCCCTTTTTCAGGACCTGGCTGTGGGGGAGCTTCAGGGGGAATATCCCCACCTGCTGGCCGCCCCCCACTCCCTGCGTCCCGCCCTGCTCTCTCTCATGGACCGGGAGATCGCCAAGGGCCCCGACGGCTTCCTCTTCCTGAAAATGAACGCCATCACCGACCGGGTCCTCATTGACAAGCTGGCCCAGGCCAGTCAGGCCGGAGTCCGGGTCGTGATGAACGTCCGGGGCATCTGTTGCCTGCGGCCGGGGGTGGAGGGGCTCACCGACCATATTCGGATCTTTTCCATCGTGGGCCGCTTCCTGGAACACGCCAGGCTGTTTGTCTTCGGCAAGGGGGAGGACGCCCTGTTTTACCTCTCCTCCGCCGACTTTATGACCCGGAACACCCAGCGGCGGGTGGAGGTAGCCTGTCCCGTCCTGGACCCGGGACTTCGGCTCCAATTGGCCCAGTATGTGGACATTCTCTGCCAGGACGACGCAAAGGCGCGGAGCATCCAGCCCGACGGCTCCTGGTCCGCCCCTGTCTCAAACGGCCAAATGGACTGCCAGGCCGCCTTCCTCTGCTCTCCTCCCTCCTGTCCCCCTCCAGAGGCTTCTTCTCCCTCTCCCCCCGCCCAGGCCGGGCTCTTTTCCCGGCTCCTCCGGGGGCTTCACCTCGGTTGACCGTTGCGCGTCAAAGGGTCTCACCCCTTCGGCGCGCTTTTTTCACCCCCCTGCATCTTTTTCTTGACAATTGCCTTTCCATGGTATATAGTTCACTTTATGAACTATATAGGGAGACTCAACAGTATGCTCAACGAGGAACTGCTTTTTACCTGGCTCCAACTGGGAAACGTCGTGGACAACCAACGCCTGGTCAGCGGCATGTCCTTCAACGAGGCCATGGTCTGCGGCCTTCTGGCCCGGGCCCAGCGCTCCGGCGGCTCCCTCACCGCCAGTGAGCTGTGCGCCCAGACCCGCATCCTCAAGTCCCAGATGAACGTGATCCTCCGCTCCCTGGAGCGGGAGGGCCTGCTGCTGCGCCAGCGGTCCCAGACTGACCTGCGCAGCATTGAGCTGCGCCTCTCCCCCGAGGGGCTGAGGCGCTATGCCGAGGCCCATCGGAAGGTCCTGGTCCTGGTAGACCGGCTGATCTCCGCCATGGGCGAGGATGCGGTCCACACCCTGATCCCTCTGCTGCGTCAGGTGGTAGAGGTTTTCGACACTATTTTACAGGAGGCATAAACCCTATGGCAATTCGTATCATCACCGACTCTTCCTCTGACTTTGACCGGACCTATGCCAAAGAGCTGGGGATCGACGTGGTCCCCATGTCCATCCAATTTGGGGACACGTCCTATCTGGACGGCGTCACACTGAACAAGGCGGACTTCTACCGCCTGCTTTTGTCCGGCAAGGAAAACCCCTCCACCGCCCAGCCGGCCCCCTCCGACTTCCTCACCCTGTTGGAGCAGGTCAAGGCCGCCGGGGACGAGGCGGTGGTCCTTCCCATCTCCAGCGTCCTCAGCGGTACTTATCAAAGCGCCTGCATCGCCAAGGACATGTGCGGCTATTCCCCCGTTGAGATCGTGGACACCCGCAGCGCCACCGCCGGCATCCAGCTCTTGGCTGAGCACGCCTGCAAGCTCCGGGACCAGGGCCGCTCCGCCCAGGAGATCGCCCGGGAGCTGGAGGAACTGAAGGACCGCATCCGCATTTTCGCCCTCATTGACACCCTGGAATATCTCCGCCGGGGCGGGCGGCTTTCCAGCCTCCAAGCGGGGCTGGGCACCGTCACCAAGCTCAAGCCGGTGATCTCGGTCCGGGACGGAGCAGTGGTCGTGGTGGGCAAGGCCTTCGGCGTCTCCGCCGCCATGAAGCAGCTGCTGAAATTTCTCTCCGAGCACCCGGTGGACAACGCCTTCCCCGCCTTTGCCCTCTATTCCGACGACGAAAGCCGGGTGGATGACTTCCTGCCCAAGCTCCGGGAGCTGGACCTGCTGCCCAAAGAGCTGCGGCGGTGCTCCATCGGCCCCACCATCGGCACCCACATCGGCCCCGGCGCGGTGGGCATGGCCTATGTGGAGCGGCTGTGAACCAGACCGGTACTCCAAAACCAAAAGGAGACGCTTCTGTCAGAAGCGTCTCCTTTTCTCTGCACCGGGACATCAGCCCCGGTGGATATACATCCGGCTCCTATTTGCCTCTCCCTCTCCCTGCACCATACAGAGAAATTCCCAGCCGTACCGCTCATAGAAGGAAGTGTGGTCTGTCACAAGATACAGCACAGAAACTCCCTTTCCCCTCATCTCGGCACAAACATAGTCCAGCAAGGCCCCCGCTATCCCGCGGCAGCGCCTGTCCTCCTCTACATACACCGCGCAGACATTGGGCGTCAAGTCCTTTCGGTCATGAAAATCATTTTCGATGACCCCCAAGCCCCCGACGATCCTGTCCCCCTCCACTGCCAGATACCACTGGGGAATGGGCCCAGCCTTCTGCAGACACTGCTCCATACTCTCTCTATACGCCGCCAAGGGAACACCCCATTTTTCGTGAAACCACCCGGCCGCCTCTTCCATTTTCTCCGGCCCCTCGGCCAAATTGATAATCCTATATCCCATCTCTGCACTTCCTCTGTATAATCGGGCTTTCCTCTTCCGCCGAAAGGATTTCAAAACGGAAAGGCCCCGCTGCCAGTCGGATAGTATCCGCCCCTACATAGGATAGGGACTTATGTTTTACTTTATCACACCCACCTATCACCGTCAACACACAAGCCTCCCTCTTGACAAACCGGCCCAAACATTTTATAATAATCAAAACACAATGAAGGGAAGAAGGTCCCCGGACCCCCCTCAGAGAGCTGGCGGTCGGTGCGAGCCAGCGGGCAGGTCCCCTGACGTATACTGGTCCCCGAGTGGTCCGGCTGAACTCTTTCAGTAGGCCGGAACGTATGGCCCCGTTAGCGGCCGCGGCCTTGTTGGAGGCCATGAGGGCTGTTTGGGACAACCGGCAGCCGAATCAGGGTGGTACCGCGTGATATACGCCCCTGACCAGAAATGGTCGGGGGCGTTTTTTCATCCCCGCCAAATCCAAGGAGGAACCAAGCAATGAAGCAAGGCTACAAAAAGTACATCCCCTTCGTCCCCCTCAAGCGGCCCAACCGCGCCTGGCCCAACAAGGAGCTGAAAAAGGCCCCCGTCTGGTGCTCGGTGGACCTGCGGGACGGCAACCAGGCCCTTATCGATCCCATGAACGTACAAGAGAAGCTGGAGATGTTCCACACCCTGGTGGACATCGGCGTTAAGGAGATCGAGGTGGGCTTCCCCTCCGCCGCCGAAGTGGAGTACGACTTTCTCCGCACCCTCATCGACGACGGCCATGTGCCCGACGACGTGACCCTCCAGGTGCTGGTCCAGGCCCGGCCCCACCTCATCAAAAAGACCTTCGAGGCCATCCAGGGGGCCAAGCACGTCATCTTCCACTTCTATAACTCCACCTCCACCCTCCAGCGGAAGGTGGTCTTCCACACCGACGTGGCCGGGGTAAAAAAGATCGCGGTAGAGGGCGCCGAGATGATCTTCGAGACGGCCCAGTCCGTCATTGCCTCGGGCATGGACCTACGGTTCGAGTACTCCCCCGAATCCTTCATGGGCACCGAGATGGACGCCGCCGCCGAGATCTGCGCCGCCGTGCTGGATGCCCTCC
>CATJWI010000088.1 GCA_949744075.1 uncultured Eubacteriales bacterium
GATTGTATACTGAAATCACGAAAGCCGGCCCTTGGCCCGATCCTGGGCGATGAGGGAGCGCATGGCCTCCACCGCCACCGAGATGGTCTTGTCAAAATCCACCCGGTTCATGATGGCTCCGGCCCGGCACTTTCGGATAGAAGCGATGATAAACAAAGCGGAGGTCTCCATCTCCACAGTGACCACATTGGCCCGGCGCCAGGCTTCCCAGCGCTCCTTAAAACGCTCCCCGGAGGGAAGCTCGTCGGGCTCATACTGGATGTAATAGCAGTCCTTGGTGAGGGTGATACCTTCCATAAAGTTGTGTCCCAAAGCTTTGGCAGCGTCGGCCAGGGCCGCTACCACGTGGCGGTCGGCCACGGCGGGGAACTCGATGGGCACATAGTGGGGGGTGGTACCCTCATCCCGGACGGCGGCGGTACAGATGAAGCCGTCGATGCTCTCGTCATAGGAGCTGTCGCACACCCGGCCGCAGGAGCCCACCCGGATGATGGTGTGAGCCCCGCATTTGATCAGCTCCTCCACAGCGATGGCGGCGGAGGGACAGCCCATGCCGGTGGAGGCCACCGAGACCATCACTCCGTCCAGATAGCCTGTCCAGGTTCTCAATTCCCGGTTGTCGGCAATGAGCTGGGCATTTTCCAGCCTCTGGGCGATCACATCGGTTCGGGCGGGATCGCCGGGCAGCAGCACATAGCCCCCTACCTCTCCCGGAGCGCAAAGGGTGTGATGGGTGCGGGCGGAATCGTTGGGATTGAACATGGGAACCACCTCTCTATGTCGTTTTGATTTGTTGGGAGAACTGCGGCGTGGACACTGGGTAAACACGCCGGGAAAGTGATGCTATTATAGGATGGACGCCATGAAATTGCAAGGGCTATTTCATAGGCCCCAGGGAGGAAAGAGACATGAGATTGGAGCAATTGAGGCACTTTGTGGTCTTGTCGGAGGAGCTGAACTACCTGGCCGCGGCGGAGCGGCTGTACATCTCCCAGCCCAGCCTGTCCAAAAGCATCCAGGCCGTGGAGCGGGAGCTGGGAGTCCAGCTGGTGAACCGGGGCACCCGCCACGTGTCCCTGACCGATATGGGCCAGACCTTCCTGGAGTATGCCAGGCGTATCTGCTGGGAGTATGACCAGGCCCAGAAGAAGCTCCAGAGCAAGAACGCCGCCCACATGGTGGTGGAGGTGATGCCCCTGACCTTCCAGGAAGAGATCGCCGACATGCTGGCCGATTTCTCCCAGGATCACTCGGAGATCCGAATGCGGATCTTGGAGAAAGAAAACCAGGAGACGGTGACCCGGCTGCGGCGGGGGGAGATCGACCTGGGCATCATGCGCTATGAGGGGGATGATGAGCAGCTGCGGGTGATCCCCATGCTGTCCAACCGGATCATTCTGGCGGTGGGCCGGAACCACCCCCTGGCCCATCGGGACAGGGTATCCCTCAGCGAGGTGGGGGAGGAGACCTTCCTGGCCTTCAACAAGAGCTCAGAGATGTATAAAAAGAGCATGGAGCTGCTCTCCGCCAACGGAGTATCCCCTGAGCTCCAGGGCTCCGAGGTTCGGGTCAACACCATGAAACCCTTCATTGAGAAAAAGCGCATGGTGGCCATTCTCACCGACAACATGATCGACGACGATGATCCGGGTATCCGAAAGCTGGCCATCGAGGGGGATCCCAAGCTGACCATCTCCATTGTCCTGCGCAAGGGAAAGACCCGGCCTGAGCTGGAGCAGTTTATCGACTTTGCCCAGCAGTATTTTCCAAAGGCGGAATAAATAAAAAATTATTCCAAAAAGCTATAAATCGGCGTAGCTTTTTGAATTGCTAAACAATCTAGATTGCTATATTATTTTTATGCAGATATACCAGAGAGATCCCGGCATTCCTGGTAAGTTATTGGCAAATCCAATAAAAACATGAAGGAGAGAATTGAAAATGAAAAAGCTGACCGCTCTGCTCCTGGCAGCCTCCATGGGCCTGACCCTGGCGGCTTGCTCCCCCGCCGCGAGCAACCCCACCCCCGCTCCCGCTCCCTCTCAGGGTGCTGCTCCCGTGGAGTCCACCGAGCCCACCCCCGCTCCTGTGGAGAAGGGCAAGATCACTTACATGATCGGCTATCTGGGCGATAAGTCCATGAACGACTCCGGCTACGCCGGCATCCAGGAGCTGGAGAAACAGGGCTATGAAGTCCAGGTCATCGAGCACAACAGCCAGGCCGACAAGTACGCCGACTACATCTACGACGCCATCGACGACGGCGCCAACTACATCGTCACCAGCTCCGCCATGGACGAGACCGTGGAGCAGATCGCCCCCGAGTACAAGGACGTCAAGTTCATCCTCTTCGACATGACCGCCGACTATGTCCCCGGCTCCGACAACATTTTCGCTCTGTCCTATGCCCAGAACGAGGGCTCCTTCCTGGTGGGCATGGTGGCCGCCGCTATGAGCAAGTCCGGCGTGGTGGCCGTGAACGTGGGCAAGGACAGCCCCACCATCAACGACTTCGTGGTCGGCTTTGTGGAGGGCGTGAAGGCCTACAATGCCGACGCCAAGGTGGTCAAGGGTGTGGTTGGCTCCTGGTCTGACCCCGCCGCCATGAAGACCCTGTGTGAGACTCAGTACCGTGACCAGCAGGCCGACGTGTTCTATCAGGTGGCCGGCGGCTCCGGTGCCGGCGC
>CATJWI010000089.1 GCA_949744075.1 uncultured Eubacteriales bacterium
ATGTGCTTCGGCATATACCGGACCGGGAGGAGAGGGTGTGAGGAAAAATAGGCGGGGTGGGTTTGTTTGGGGCGTTGGTCCGGTCCTACACGCACCGGGCGGATGATAGCCGCCCCTACAAGGAGCGGGGGTTCGCTTGCATTTCCTGTTGCCCTGTGATATGATGGGTGGGAAATTCTCCCGGGCGGCCGGGAAGTCAATGGAGGGAAACGCTATGGGTTTTTTGAAGGATAAGGTGGCCATCATCACCGGCGCGGGCCGGGCGGTACTCAGCGACGGGAAGAGCTGCGGGGCCATTGGGTACGGCATCGCCACCGCCTATGCCAAAGAGGGCTGTAATTTGGTCATTACCGGGCGGAATGTGAAAAAGCTCACCGACGCCAAGGAGGAACTGGAGCGGCTCTACGGCATCCAGGTGCTGCCCGTTCAGGCCGACGTGGCCGCCGGGGCGGATAACGCGGCGGTGGTGAAGCATGTGGTGGAGGAGACCATCAAGACCTTCGGGCGTATCGACGTGCTCATCAACAACGCCCAGGCCTCCGCCTCCGGCGTTACCCTGGCCGAGCATACCACCGAGCAGTTTGACCTGGCCCTCTATTCCGGGCTCTATGCCGCCTTCTACTATATGCAGGCCTGCTACCCCTACCTGAAGGAGAGCAAGGGCAGCGTCATCAACTTCGCCTCGGGGGCCGGGCTCTTCGGCAACTACGGCCAGTGCGCCTACGCTGCCGCCAAGGAGGGCATCCGGGGGCTCACCCGGGTGGCCGCCACCGAGTGGGGGCCCGACGGCATCAATGTGAACATCATCTGCCCCATCGCCTGGACCGCCCAGCTGGAGAACTTCCAGAAGGCCTATCCCGACGCCTTCAAGGCCAACGTAAAGATGCCCCCTATGGGCCACTACGGCGACCCGGAGACCGAGATCGGACGGGTGTGCGTCCAGCTGGCCCACCCCGATTTCAAGTACTTGACCGGCGAGACCCTCACGCTGGAGGGCGGCATGGGCCTGCGGCCCTGAGAGCCGTTTTCCTTGAAAAGGGGAGCCCGGCGCGAAAGCGCCGGGCTTTTTTGTCGAAATTTTACCTGATGTTTCTGAAATGTTACAGGGAATGTGGGATTGTAACTATTTTGCAACCACAAGATATTGTTTTTCCGCTTCGAATCTCTGAAAAAAACGCCGAAAACGCTGAAAACACTTGACGAATGGACAAAAAACGTGTATTATCATTTTTGTAACTGTTTGTAACCTTTTGTTTCTTTCTCGTAATATAGCTGTAATATAAGCGGGAAAGAGGCCTTTGGAACGGACTTAGAGAAAGAAGGGTTTTCGATGGACGAGTTATTGCCCTCCCCTCATTCTTCCATATTTGCCCCTGCTCCCTCCCGGACGCGGAAGGCCGCCCGGCAGCGGAAGGCGGAGCTGCCGGAGCTGCGGCTGAAGGCGCTGCCTAACTTCCAGGAGCGGCGGTCCCCCCTGGATCCCTTTGTCTATTTGGGGGTGTCCCTGTCCCTGTGCGCTACCGTCATTTTGGGCAGTCTCTATGGGCCCAGCTACAAGGTGTCGGTGAACGGCGTGGAGCTGGGCTATGTCACCGCCCCCCGGCAGGTGGAGGCGGCCATGGAACGGGTGGAGGCCCGGGCTTCCAGCATCCTGGGCTATGAGTACACCCTGGACCAGGAGATGGGCTATGAGTTTGAAGTGACCCTCCGGGAAGACCGGATCCCCCTGTCCCGGGTGGAGACCTACCTCTTTGACCAGATCGGCGAGGTGATGAAGACCTCGGTGCTGACGGTGAACGGCCAGATGCTGGGCGCCGCCGACAATACCCAGGATCTCACCGACATGCTGGACGCCATCAAGGCCCCCTTTGTCAATGAGAACACCGTGTCCGCCGAGTTTGTGGAGCCGGTGGTGCTGACAAGGGAGTACACCGCCACCACCGCCCTGCGGGACATCGATGAGATGGCCGCCGTCCTCACGTCCAACAGCATGGAGCGGGTGGACTACGTGGTAAAGGCGGGAGATACCTTCTCGGCTATTGCCAACAGCAACGGCATGACTATGGCGGAACTCCAGGAGCTGAACCCGGGGGTGGATATCGACAACCTGTGGGTGGACCAGGTGCTGACCATCAGCCAGGCGGTGCCCTTCCTGTCCGTGCGGACGGTGGACAACGTGACCTACGAGGGGCCTGTGGCCTTCCCGGTAGAGGAGTACGACGACCCCGACATCTACCAAGGCTTCAGTAAGGTAATGACCCCCGGTGTGGAGGGCTGGGCCACCTATAACGCCGACGTGACCTACCTCAACGGCGCGGAGCAGGAGCGGGTCATCAATGACACCCAGGTCCATGTGGAGCCGGTCACCCAGATCGTTGCGGTGGGAACCAAGCCCCGGCCCAAGACCATGGCCACCGGCCAGTTCCAGTGGCCCCTTTACGGACGGATCAATTCCACCTACGGTTCCCGGTATATCTTTGGGTCCTACTCCTTCCACACTGGATTGGATATCGCTGGGTCTTACGGCGCCTCCATCGCGGCCGCTGATGGCGGCCGGGTGACCTTCGCCGGCACTGGCACCGGAAGCTACTGGAGCTACGGCAACTATGTGGTCATCGACCACGAAAACGGGTTGCAGAGCATCTACGCCCATTGCTCCAGCCTGTGCGTCAGCGCCGGGGAGCGGGTCTACAAGGGCCAGGTCATCGCCCGGGTGGGCTCCACCGGACGGGCCACGGGAAACCACTGCCACTTCCAGGTGAAGCTCAACGGCACTACGGTGAATCCCTACAACTATCTGCCCTGATCAGAGGGAAAACGAAAAAATAAACGCCCGCCGGAAAGCTGCTGCTTTCCGGCGGGCATTGTTTTACAATGAAAATGAGAACGGAGGGGGGAAGGGCAATGAAGACAGCGGTGGAAAAAAGAGGGTAATGGCTCCTGCCGGGGGGCCATATGGCTGTTCTTTGAGGCGGTGGCCGTTACCCTGTGGCTCACCAAGGACAATTGGTTCTATTTGTTTCATTTCAGCTATATCGGGACGGCAGTGGCGGCAAGTCTCTTTTTGTTCCGGCTGAACTACAAGCACGCCTGGAGGGTGGGGAACGGGCCGTATTACGCCGCCGGGATCGCGCTGGCCTTTGGGCTGAAGAACAACCGGGCCTTTTGCAAGTATGTGTGCCCGGTGACGGTGTTTTTAAAGCCCATGCCATACTTTTTCCTGCTGCGGGTCAAATGCGATAAGGACAGATGCATTTCCTGCGGGGCCTACAAAAGGGCCTGCCCCAAAGACGTGTTGTGATCCCTTTATAGGAATACAAAGAGGCAGCGGCTTTTACCGCTGCCTCTTTGCAAAAGGATTGGAGGATAGAAAGAAAAGAAGAAAAAGAAGACATTACTCTTGCACAAGAGATAAGATACCAGGAGATTGTTAAAAAGAAAACAAAAAGATGTTACAAATATGTTAAATTTCAGACAAGGTTTTGCCTTTTTGCCGGGCCTGGGCGAAAAAGTCGGTGAGTAGCTGGGCGCATTCGGTCTCCAGGGGGCCTCGGTAGAGGCGGGGGCGGTGGCTGAAGGACTCCTCGAAGAGGTTGACCACTGAGCCGCAGGCCCCGGTGTGGGGTTCCCGGGCACCGTAGCGCACCACGGGGATACGGGCGTTGATGATGGCTCCAGCGCACATGGCGCAGGGCTCCAGGGTCACGTAGAGGGTGGCCTTGTCCAGCCGCCAGGTGCCCAGGGTACGGCAGGCCTGACGGATGGCCTCCAGCTCGGCGTGGGCCAGGGCGTCGCCCCGCTCCTCCCGGCGGTTGCGGCCGCGGCCAATGACGTCGCCGTCGGGCTGGACGATGACGCAGCCTACGGGGACGTCGCCGGTTTGGAGGGCTTCCTGGGCCAGGGAGAGGGCGAGGGACATGTAGGAGGCGGGAGAGGGCATGAGGGGGCTCCTTTCTGGGGGATTTGTTTGCTTGGTTTACGGGTTGATTTTTTGCTGGTAGGGAATAGCGGGGCGGCGCGGCAGGGATGCTGCGGTTTACAATTCCGCTCTGCGTAAGGGCGACCCCTTGTGGTTGCCCGGCGGCAGGTGGCAGCAAACCTGAATGGGCCGCCGAGAGCGGCGGCCGCCACGGCGAATTGGAAGGATGTGGTTTTCTGTATGTAGGGTCGGATAGTATCCGCCCGGGGCGTGGAGGAATGGAACAACGCACCGGGCGAGCACAGCTCGCCCCTACGGGGGGGGAAGAGTACAACGTGGTTTGTTGCTTACAGGCACCTCCTCCTTGGACAGAACACGCAAAGGCGGAGTTGAGGCAGCGAAGGTTCTATAGTGTTCCGTCCCACCAGCGAGCGGTGGAGCGAGCAGGCAAGTGGGACCACCAAGTCGAAAAAATGCTCTGAGCCGGCAGGGACCTACCCCATTGCTAGGAATAGCACGGATAGAAAGGGATAGCTTAGCAAATTTAGGCTTTCAAGATTGATCGTAAGAAGGACCACAAATAGCGATCCCCATACGTCCGGGGTAGGGATCCAAAGGGAGGGGGACCCTCCCTTTGGTCGGTAGGAGGAAGTCCAGAGGGAGGGCGTGTGAAAAATTGGGTCAAGGGGCGG
>CATJWI010000090.1 GCA_949744075.1 uncultured Eubacteriales bacterium
CCAATTTATCTTTTTCGTTGGGATATTCTGGTGGAGGAGGGTGGATTCGAACCACCGAAGCGATACGCAACAGATTTACAGTCTGCCCCATTTGGCCACTCTGGAACTCCTCCGCATGGAGCTGGTGGACGGACTTGAACCCCCGGCCTGCTGATTACAAATCAGCTGCTCTACCAACTGAGCTACACCAGCACGTCAGAATGGCTGTCCAACAGCAAAAATTATTTTAACAGATGAGAAAGGGATTGTCAAGGAAAAAATGAAAGGGAGCGAAGGGAGTGGAGCGGCGAGACGGGAAGAGGGCAGTGTGTCCGGGCGGACTTGACAAGGAAAGGGCCGGATGGTACAATAGGCAAAATTTGGGGAGGGATATGGATGAGATACAAGGCCGTACTGTTTGATTTTGACTATACCTTAGGCGACGCCACTGCTTCCATTTATGAGGGCTACTGCCACGGTTGTGAGAAGATGGGCTATCCCAAACCGGACCTGGAGGCGGTGCGCCGCACGGTAGGATATATCCTGGAAGACGGCTTCACCATGATCACCGGGGAGACCGACGAGGCCAAGCGAAAGGAATTCCGGGGCTGGTTCCAGCAGCAGGTAGAGGGCCGTCAGGCGGAGCTGACTAAGCTGTTTCCCGGAGCGGAGGAGCTGCTCCATACGCTCCACAGCCGGGGGATAAAGGTGGGTATCGTTACCAGCAAGCGGGTCACTACCCTGCGGGACATTCTGCGGCGGTATGAGCTTTTGGAGCTGATGGATTTTACCATCGGCGGTGAGATGGTAAAAAGTCCAAAGCCTGACCCGGAGGGGCTGAACCGGGCCATTGAGGCGGTAGGAACAGACAGGAGGGAGGTCCTCTACTGCGGAGACACCACCATTGACGCTGCCACGGCGAAGAACGCAGGAGTAGACTTTGCCGCTGTTCTTAACGGCACCACCCCAGCGGAGGACTTTGAAGCCTATCCCCATGTCCATGTGGCCCCAGGCCTATTAGAGTTGAAGAACTGGCTGGGGCTATAAAGAGTAGGGATAACAAAAAGGGACGGCTGAATTTTCAGCCGTCCCTTTGCTTTAGAACTCCGCATTACCCACAGTCCGGGGGTGGAGCTCCACGTCCCGGATGTTGCTCACACCCGTAAGGTACATGACCATCCGCTCAAAGCCCAGGCCAAAGCCGGCGTGGCGGCAGGAGCCATACCGGCGCAGGTCGCAGTACCACCAGTAGTCCTTGGGGTCCATACCCAGCTCCTTGATGCGTGCCTCCAGAAGCTCCAGACGCTCCTCGCGCTGGCTGCCGCCGATGATCTCCCCGATGCCGGGAACCAGGCAGTCCGCCGCCGCCACGGTCTTCCCGTCGTCGTTCAGGCGCATATAGAAAGCCTTGATATCCTTGGGATAGTCGGTGACGAACACCGGCTTTTTGTAGATCTGCTCGGTGAGGAACCGCTCATGCTCGGTCTGGAGGTCGCAGCCCCACTCCACCTTGTAGTCAAACTTGTCGTTGTTCTTCTTCAGGATCTCCACGGCCTCGGTATAGCTCACCCGGCCGAAGTCGGAGGAGGCCACATGCTCCAGCCGCTCCTTCAGCCCCTTGTCCACGAAGGAGTTGAAGAAATCGATCTCATCGGGGCAGCGCTCCATCACGTACCGGATGATATACTTGATCATGGCCTCGGCGGTGTCCATATAGTCCCCCAGGTCGGCAAAGGCCATCTCGGGCTCGATCATCCAAAACTCGGCGGCGTGCCGGGCGGTGTTGGAGTTCTCCGCCCGGAAGGTGGGGCCGAAGGTGTAGACGTTGCTGAAGGCCATGCAGAAACTCTCCACATTCAGCTGGCCGGAGACGGTGAGGTTGGTCTCCTTGCCGAAGAAGTCCTTGGACCAGTCCACCGTGCCGTCGGGCAGCAGGGGAGGATGGGCGGGGTCCAGGGTGGTGACCCGGAACATCTCCCCGGCCCCCTCGGTGTCCGAGCCGGTGATGAGGGGAGTGTGGCAGTAGACAAAGCCCCGGTCCTGGAAGAAACAGTGGATGGCGTGGGCGGCCACCGACCGGACCCGGAAGGTGGCGGAAAACAGGTTGGTCCGGGGCCGCAAGTGCTGGATGGTCCGCAAAAACTCCACGCTGTGCCGCTTTTTCTGCAAGGGATATTCCGGGGCGGAGGGCCCCTCCACGGCGATGGCTTCCGCCTTGATCTCCAGGGGCTGCTTGGCCTCGGGGGTGAGGACCACGGTGCCCTCCACAATGAGGGCGGCCCCCACGTTCTGCCTGGCGATGTCCTTGAAGTTGGAGAGAGTCTCCGCCTCCATAACGACCTGGATATTTTTGAAGCAGGACCCGTCATTGAGCTCAATAAAGCCGAAGGTCTTCATATCCCGGATGGTCCGGGCCCAGCCCATAACGGTGACATGGGCTCCCCCGAAGGTCTCCTGGTCGGCGAAGATCTGTGCGATCTGTGTACGTTCCATGCAGGTACTTCCTCTCTACACGTAATCGGTATTGCAAGTACCCCTATTATAAGGAATTTTCGCCCATTTTACAAGCCCTTTCTTATAAACCCTCCCCACCGAACCGTTATCCCCGCCAAACGGTGTGCCAAGGCGTCCCACCCTACGCTCCTAACCTGCGTGAGGGGCCCCGTAGGGTGCGGCGCCCCGGCGCAGCAGAGCTTTGGGTATTCAAGGAAAGTAGAGATACTCCAAATGCCCCCTCTTAGGCTGGGTCATAAGAAGCCAAAAATCCCCGTCCCGGACTCAATACAGGTCCTTCTCGAACTCCAGCACCAGCCGGTCCCCGTGGCGGTAGAGGAGGAAGGCCAGGTAGCAGGTATTCCCCTCCCCCTGCCAGGTCCAGCCGGCGACCTCCCGGTGGGTCTTCTCCGCCCAGGCGGATAGCGCCGCCAGCTCCTCCGCCCCGGGCTCCCCGCTCTCCCGGGTCCAGGGCTGATAGTAGAGCCGGGTGTCCGCCCCGAAGGAGGTGGGCAGGGAAGGTCCGTCCAGCCCGATCCCCTCCCCGGTGGGGGACTCCACCAGCTCGGCGTACCAGCATTGGGTGGAGGGATCGTCAAAGACGCCCTTTTCCATCGCCTCGCCCCCATAGACCAGCCGCACCAGGGGGGAGAGCACCCGCACGCTCCCCGCTGGAGTGAGGGCGTAGTACTCATAGGGCACGTGGAACATGTTCTGGAGCCCGGTATAGGCCACCCGCGCCACGCAGAAGGCGCTCCAGAGGGAAAGGAGCTGCCACAGCAGCAAAACGGCGGCCGTGATCCCCAGACCACTGAAAAGCCGTTTTTTCCAGAGCTTCACACCAAACACCTCCCGTATCTCCATAGGGACGGCTGCCGTAGGGGCGGCTGTGGACAGCCGCCCACCCCGTCAACCCTCTGTCCGCCGCAAAAAGGCGAAATACACCGGCTCCTCCTCCGAACTGCCGATATAGAGGCTCTGCCGGATCAGTTGGCTGCCCTCCTCATAGGTCCCCGGCCTTCCGGAGCGCATGGGGAGGCTGTAGCGCACCTCCACCTCTCCGGTGTCCGGGATGTAGTACCCGTAGTCCAGCGGGTCCCCATACCGGGCAAAGAACCCAGGCAGGATGGTGCATAGCAGGGAATACTCCACTCCCTCCGGCCCCTGGGGCTGGGTAAAGCACACCGTTGGCCCCGCCTGCTCATACCGGGTGTCGCCCCCGCCCAAATTCCACTCCACGGCGGCCTGGGGGAAGGAGACCTGCCCCTCCACCCAGCCCGGCGCGGGCAGCAGCCCCTCCTCCAGGGCGGCCGCCTGCCCAGTAAAGCGGAGCCCCTCCGTCTCCCAGTGGTCAAACCGGGAGCAGCTGCGCCGGTCTTTCCCCTCCGAGCGGGAGAGCATGAGGACGGCATTGAGGGCGGGCTTCTCCCGGATGGACAGCTCCATGGCCCCGGGGGCGAAGCGCTGGGGGGAGTAGATCTCATAGTCCTCCCGGTCCCGGTACTGCTTCAGGGTGGCCCGAAGGGCCAGCCCCTCCGGCCAGTCCTCCTCCGGCAGGGCGACCCCCGTCAAAAGGTCCTGGCCCCCCACCCAGCGGCCCTCATATTCGATGCGGCCCAGCCCCTCCAACAGCTCCGGGGCGCTCTGCCCCTCGTAGCGGAAGTTCAGCATGCAGGAGACGGAATAGCTCTTCCCGTCGATCTGTGTCTGCCCGGGGGAGGGATCCCCGGCGGCCCGGAACTCCAACCGGGAGGCGAAGGGCGCCTCCAGCCCCAGCCGGGAGAGCAGATAGTCCTCCAAAAGGGCGGCCACCTCCTCCCCCTGGTAGTTGTCCCAGCACAACTCCGGGTCCTCCAGGGCCAGGTAGACCAAAAATTCCCGCTCCCCGTCGGTGAGGGCCACAGTGACCAGCGGGTGGGCCCGGTAGCCCATGAAGATGTCGCTGCCGTCCACATCATAGCCCAGGGCGGCTGCCTCCACGCCGTATTTCTCCCGAATATACGCAACAGCCAGCTTCTCCGCCTTCTGCCGGGCCAGAGCATAAATGCGCTCATTCTTGGCGATCCGCTCCAGCCCCTCCGGAGAGCAGCCGGTGAGAAGCAGAAGGGACAAAAGGAGCGCAAAAAAGCGGAACAAGAGTTTTTTCATCCCATAGGCCTCCCATATATTTGCTCCCTACCCCCAATAGGGGCGAGCTGCGCTCGCCCGGTGCGTTGTACCATCCCCCCACGCCCCGGCTGGGCAGGCCGAAAAAGTATGATATACGATACCCCTACCAATGGTGCGCCGAGGGCGTCGCGCCCTACGGGGCATTATCATGGCCCCCGGTTGAGGTGCCCAAGACCCTCTCCTCCAACCAAAACGCCAGCCACCCCAGCCCCCATCCCACCAGATAGGCCGCGGCCAGCGCCAGCAGCAAAAACAGCACCCCCAGTGCCCCAAAGGAGAAGACCACCCCAAGCAGGACCTCCCACCCGCCGCCCTCCAGGGCATAGAGGGACCAGAGGGACAGGGGCAGCAGAAGGGCCTCCCAGAGGAAAATGACCGCCACAGGCAGCAGGGTGAGCCACCGCAGAGCCCGTCCCCGCCGCCGGGTGTACCGAAGGACCAGCCACTGGAGGACCGCCAGGAGAAGAAGGAAGCCCAGGAGAACAAGAGGCTCCGTAAGCAGGGTAAGGACGCCCTCCAGCACCAGGCCGGAAAGCTCCAGCAGCCTATCCATACCGTACCGCCCCCCGCTGCCTCCGCCGCCGCACTAGGGCCCCCAAACCGTTGCCCGCCAGGGCGGAAAGCAGGGCGGTGACCACCATGGGCCCGTCTGTCATCTGAGAAAATAGCCGGGCCAGAGGGAGAAAGAGCAGGATGGCCCCGGCGCAGGCCGCAGGGTAGAGGGGACAAAAGCCCTGCCGCTTGCCCAGGGACAGCCCGGTGACAAAGGCCCCCACCGGCAGGAGGACCCAGGCGTAGAAAACGCTGAGCACCGGGGTGACGTCGTCGCATAGCCGCAGGATCAAAGGAACTGCCAGGCAGAGGAAAAAGGCGAAGAGGATGTGGGGCAGGGTCTCCCGCCACTTGAGCGGGGAGGGGGCGGGGGAGAGCCCCAGCCGCTCCCGAATTTGGGACACCTCGGCGTACCACCCCACCCACCGGCCCAGCCACACCAGCACATAAATGAGGGCGAAGGGCAGCAAAAAGGTGAGGGCCAGCCCGGGCAGGGGCTCAGAGGTGAAATTCAGCACCACCCAAGCCCACAGGGTCAGGGCCATCAGGACAAAGTGGGCCAGGGAGCGGAGCAGAAGGGTCCTGCCCCCGTCGGCGAAGGGTAGGGTGGCCACCCCGATCTCCGCCCCGAAGAGGAACCAGAGCAGAAACCCCAGTACCGCCCCAAGGACCTCCGGCACGTTGGAGTTGTAGCAAAAGGTGAAATCAAAGGTGAGGCGGGAGAGAAAAAGCCACCCCGGCTGGGTGAGCCACCCCAGCAGCAGGCACCCGCCCATCCCCAGCAGTCCGCCCACGAGGATGCGGGTAAGAGATTGCTTCTTGTCGTCAATGAGCATGGAAAGGACCTCCTTCCAAAGGAAAATAGAACAAATGTTTCACGTGAAACATCCCAAAAAGGGACGGCGGAGGGAGGGCTACAGCCCCAGGGCCTCCTTGATCTTCTTCACATACCGCCGGGACACATAGCACTCCGTCCCGTCGGCCAGAGTCATCCGGATGGTCCCCGACAGCTTCAGGTCCAGGGCGGTGACTTTCTTCAAATTCACCATCTCCGAGTGGGAGATGCGTACAAAGGTATGCCTGTCCAGCTTCTCCTCCAACTCATAGAGCCGCAGGCGCAGGGCATAGACCTGCCCGGCCCCGTCCCGGGCGAATACCCCCTTGTCTTGGGCGTAGAGGCAGGTGAGGGACGCGGTCTCCAGCAGAAAGACCCGGTCCCCCTGGAAGCCGGGGAGGGTGCCGTCGTCCATGGCCTCCAGCCGCCGGGCCAACTCTTCCACCTGGCGGGTCAGGGCCGGGGCTTCCAATACCAGCCCGGGGGTCTCCCGCTCCGGGACGATGCGGATCTCCACCTTCAAGGGCTCACCTCCTTGAAACCTTTTTTCTTGTCTTCAGTATAGAGAAAAAACCACCCACTGTCCATAGCTTTCCGACAGTCGGTGGTTTTTGAGGGATAAAAGGTTTAGCCCAGCTCGGTCTCCAGGGGCAGCCGGACATCGTACCCGGCGGTGCGGAGGGCGGAGAGGAGCTGCCCGGCCCCGGCGGGGGAGAGGGGGGCGTTCACATAGCCCACCGCCCGCTTGGCGTCCAGACTTCCCATGATGTCGCTGCCCGAGACGTTGCTCTGCCAGCAGACCCAGCCCTCGGCCTCCAGGCCGCCCACCAGTTCGGCGGGGGCGGAGACGATGTGGGTGTTGATCCGGGCGATGTGGCCCAGCAGCTCGTTGCCCCGGGCCAGCTGCTGCCGGGCCTCCTCGGCGGTGCCGGTGACCACAAGCCCTACGGCGTGGCCCGCCGCCACCGCCCGCCGCACCTCCCCGGCCCGGGCGGCCAGGGAGTCGGGGGTATAGAGAAAGAGGGCCCGGATGTCGGAATAATTGGCGTAATAGGCGCTCAGGTCCTGGGAGGCCCGGTAGGCCTCCACCGCCAGGTAGACCCGGACGTTCCTCTTGCTGCCCGGGGCGGCGGAGGGGGCGGGAGTAGCCGTGGGCGCTGGGGAAGCGGTGGCTGCGGGGGCGGTGGGTTGGGGGTTCTGGCTTTGCAGGATCAGGTTGTACCGGTAGGACATGGCGTTCTTGGCCGAGTCGAAGAACAGGTTGTCGCTCATGGAGGCCGAGGCGCTGGTGATGCGGATGAGGGTGCCCCGGTCGGTGGTGGGCAGGAAGGAGTATTTCAGCCCGAAGAAGTCACACACCGCGGCGGCGGGCACATAGGGGATGCCGTTTCGGTCCACTGCGTGGAAGTTCATGATGTTTTCCAGATTGTCGGTACAGACGCCCATCTTCACGTCGAAGGTGAGCATGCCGCTGAGGGCGTACAGGGTGAGGATGGGCCGCTGCTCGGTGGAGATGCCGTAATAGACCCCCAGGTCCACCCCGGTGGTGCTGCGGTCAAAGGTGGAGTAGGGCACGTAGATGACCCCGTTCACCGCCACCGGCCGTACGTCGCCGGGCAGGTCGCACATCTTGTCGTTGACAGCCAGCAGATAGATGGTACTATTGCCGGAGGAGGCCAGCGCGGGGACGAAAAGGGCGCAGGCCAGGGCTAAGGCGAGAAAAAGGGAACCTATCCGTTTTTTCACAGGGCTTTCCCCCCTTCTGGGAGATAGGAGATAGAAGAGTGGAGAGTGAAGATATGGTGTCCGGCGGAGCCGGACTATTTTGAATCATTCCGGCTCCGCCGGAACACTGCTTTTATCTCCGCTCTAAGCATTAGCCTTCCATCATCTTCTCAAAGCTCTCCCCATCCATGACCTCGTGCTCCAGCAGGTATTGTGCCACCTGCTCCAGCTTGTCCCGGTCCCGGGTGAGGATGTCCCGGCAAGTTTGGTAAGCGTTGTCCAGCAGGGCCTTGACCTCCTCGTCGATGAGGTTGGCCGTCTCCTCGGAGTAGGTCTTGGCCTGGGCCATGCTCCGGCCGATGAAGACCTCGTCGTGGCCCGAATCGAAGACCACGTTGCCTAACTTGTCACTCATGCCGTAGCGCATGACCATGGTTCGGGCGATGTGGCTGGCCCGGCGCAGGTCGCTGCCCGCCCCGGTGGACACATCCCCCAGTACCAGCTCCTCGGCGCAGCGGCCCCCCAGACAGACGGCGATGCGGTCGGTGAGCTCGCTTTTGGACTCAAAGGAGCGGTCCTCCTTGGGCAGGTGGATGGTCATCCCCCCAGCCATGCCCCGGGGGACGATGGTGATCTGGTGGACCGGGTCCTGGGTAGGCAGGGCGTGGATCACCAGGGCGTGGCCCGCCTCGTGGTAGGCGGTGAGCTTCCGTTCCCGGTCGATGACCACCCGGCTCTTCTTCTCGGGCCCGGCCAGCACCTTGATGACGGACTCCTGCAGGTCCTCCATGGAGATAAAGGGCCGATGGAGCCGGGCGGCCCGCAGGGCGGCCTCGTTCATCAGGTTCTCCAGGTCGGCGCCGGTGAAGCTGGCGGTGGCCTTGGCCACCTTATTGAGGTCCACGTCCTCCCCCAGGGGCTTGTTCCGGGAGTGGACCCGCAGGATCTCCTCCCGGCCCTTCACGTCGGGGGTGCCCACGTAGACCTGCCGGTCGAACCGGCCGGGCCGCAGCAGGGCGGGGTCCAGGATATCCACCCGGTTGGTGGCGGCCAGCACCACCACCCCCTCGTTGGCGGAGAAGCCGTCCATCTCCACCAGCAGCTGGTTCAGGGTCTGCTCCCGCTCGTCGTGGCCGCCTCCCAGGCCGGCGCCCCGCTGGCGGCCCACGGCGTCGATCTCGTCGATGAAGACGATGGAGGGGGCATCCTTCTTGGCCTGGTCAAAGAGGTCCCGGACCCGTCCCGCGCCCACGCCCACATAGAGTTCCACAAAGTCGGAGCCCGAGATGGTGAGGAAGTTGACCCCGGCCTCTCCAGCCACGGCCTTGGCCAGCAAGGTCTTGCCCGTGCCCGGAGGGCCCACCAGCAGGATACCCTTGGGGATCCGGGCTCCTAACTTCAAATAGCGGTCCGGGTCCCGAAGGAAGTCCACTACCTCCTGGAGCTCCGCCTTCTCCTCGTCGGCCCCGGCCACATCCCCGAAGGTGACATGGTTCTTCTCCGGGTCCACCGCCCGGGCCCGGGCCCGGCTGAAGCGGTTGGCCCCGGCCCCGCCGCCTCCGCCGCTGCCCATGTTCTGCCGGGCCATCATGGTGTACCACAGCATCAGGAACAGACCGATGATCAGTACCCAGGGAAGCAGTGAGATCCACCAGGGCAGCTCCGTGTCCCCCTGGTAGTTGTAGTCGGTAAGGCTCCCCGTCCGCTTCTGGGCCAGGAGCATGTCGTTATACTCAAGATAGAACATCCAAGGGCTGTAGAGCTTGGCGCTCACCACGCTCTGCCCGTTCCAGGGTTCCTTCAGGGTCATGGTGAGCACGTTGTCCTTCACCAGCACCGTATCCACCTGGCGGCTCTCAATAAGGGTGCGGACGTCCGCCGAAGAGGGGCTGGGGGCGGCGTCCAGCCCCTGGAGGGCCATGATGGTGATCGCGAAGATGACGGCCACCAGCGCGAGAAACCCCAGATCCCTGACGCTGATCCTTCTGTTCAAGAGGAAAAAACCACCTTTCCTTCGAGAGTGGAGATTGGAGAGTGAAGATGAAATAGGGTGTCCAGCAAAGCCGGAGTATTTAAATCATTCCGGCTTTGCTGTAACACTGTTTACATCTTCACTCTCAACTCTTCACTCTCCACTCTTTTCATAAACGCAGGGCTTCAACACCCCGATATAGGGCAGGTTGCGGTAGAGCTCGTCGTAGTCCAGGCCGTAGCCCACCACGAACTTGTCGGGGACCTCAAAGCCCACGTAATCGGCGGTGATGGGCTTGGTCCGGCGGGAGGGCTTATCCAGCAGGGTGCACAGCTTCAAGGAGGCGGGGTGCCGGGCCTGGAGGACCTGGAAGAGGTAGTGGAGGGTGTTGCCGCTGTCCAGAATGTCCTCCACCACGATGATGTCCTTGCCCTCAATGGAGTCGCTCAGGTCCTTGACGATGTTCACCTGCCCTGAGGACACGGTGCCCGAGCCGTAGGAGCTCACCGCCATAAAGTCCACCTGGCAGAAGGGCTGGACCTGACGGGACAGGTCGGCCATAAAGATGTAGGACCCCCGCAGCACGCTGACCAGCAGGGGGCACCTGCCGGCGTAGTCGGCGCTGATCTGGGCCCCTAACTCGGCCACCCGCTTTTGCAGCTCCTCCTCGGAGATGAGCACGTGGTCGATGTCCTTTCTCATTTCACTTTCCTTCATGTTCCTCTTCCTCTCTATGTTTGATGACTTGGATAAACCGGCAGGGGCCTCCCGCCGGAAGAGCTTCCATATCCACTCCCAGCTCCCACACGGCGGTCAGGCGGTCTCCTGCGTAGATGGCAGGCAGGCCCTCCCGCCGGGAAAGGGGGATGCCCCGGTCCAGGCATAGCCGCTTTACTGTCCGGGAGCCCTTGGCGCCGGGGAGCCACAGCCGCCCGGCGGGGGGGCAGGGCCCCACGGTAAGGGGCCCCTCTGCCGGGGTGGAGAGGGCCAGTCCCTCCCCCTCCCGGTGGTCCAACAGGGTCAAGGTATAGCTGCCCCAATGGGTGGGGACGTTGGGGAGAAGTTCCAGGGTGGGCAGAGGGGCCTTTCGCCGCTCCAGAAACAGCCGCCCCCGCTGCCGCTGGGCGGTGATCCCCCGGGGGAGATGGAGGGTCCGTTCATTCTCCAGGGCAAGAACAGCCTCTAAATGAACGGCCCCCAGGTCCTTCCGCCCCACTCCCATCTGGTCCCACAGCAGGAACACCAGTCGGGGCTGCAGGGGCTCTGGGGCGTCCTGGAGGGTCTCCCAGGGGAGGGAGGCCCACCCGGGTCCGGTGGCCAGGCCCACAAAGGCCCGCCGGGCTTCCTGGTCCAGATAATCCCGAAGGGCGGTGAGTTCCCTGGCCGCCCGGCCCATATGGGGGACGGCTTGGGGGTTCAGCGCCCGGAGCACGGGCATGACCTGGGCCCGGATGCGGTTGCGGCTGTATGCCGGGTCAGGATTGGTGGAATCTTCGGCATGGGGAAGGCCGTAGGCCTCCAAATAGGCTGTGATCTCCTCCCGGGTAACAGAGAGCAGAGGCCGCACCAGCTTCCCCCGGACAGGGGGGATGCCAGCCAGCCCCGCCACCCCTGTGCCCCGGATGAGGTTCAAGAGCATGGTCTCGGCGTTGTCGTCGGCGTTGTGTCCGGTGGCGATAAGCCCGCAGCCCTCGGTCTCCGCGGCCTGAGAAAGAAAGGCGTAGCGCAGGGTCCGGGCGGCCTCCTCCAGGGAGAGCCCCTCCCGCTGGGCGAAGGTCCTCACCTCTCCCCGGCCCACGGTAAGGGGGATGCCCCACCGGGTGCAGAGGTCCCGGACAAACTGTTCGTCCCGGTCCGCCTCCGCCCCCCGGAGCTGGTGGTTAAAGTGGGCGGCCACAAGGGAGACATCCTCCCGCCGGGACAAAAGGTGGAGCAAACACACCGAGTCCGCCCCGCCGGAGACGGCGCAGAGGACCCGGGAGCCCGGGGGGATGAGGCTGTTGTCCGCGGGGAGTGTGGGGGAGCCGGCATCCTTCATATCAATACTCCGTATGCCTCCGGTCGATGGAGGCGAAGGTGGTGTACTCGGGCAGCCACTGGAGCTCCACGGTGCCCGTCTCCCCGTGGCGGTTCTTGGCGATGATGCACTCGGCTAGGTTGTGATCCTCGGTGTCCGGGTTGTAGTAGCCCTCCCGGTAGAGGAACATGACGATGTCCGCGTCCTGCTCAATGGCGCCCGACTCCCGCAGATCGGAGAGCATGGGCCGCTTGTCAGACCGGGACTCGTTGGCCCGGGAGAGCTGAGAAAGGCACAGCACGGCCACGTTGAGCTCCTTGGCCATGATCTTCAGCGCCCGGGAGATATCGCTGACCACCTGCTGCCGGTTTTCCCCGCCCCGGGTGCTGCCCCCGGCGGAGGTCATGAGCTGGAGGTAGTCTATGACGACCAGCCCCAGGTTATCCACCCGGCGGCACTTGGCGTTCATGTCGGAGACAGACAGCATGGGGTTGTCGTCGATAAGGATGTTGGTCTGGTTCAGGGCCGCAGAGGCGGCGGCCACCTTGGCCCAGTCCTCCTCGACGAGCTTTCCGGTGATGAGCTTTTTCAGTTCCACGAAGGACTCGTTGGAAATGAGCCGCATGGCCAGCTGCTCCCGGCTCATTTCCAGGGAGAAGTAGACCACCGACTTGCCGGCGAACTTCCCGGCGTTGAGCAAAATATTCAGGGCCATGGAGGTCTTGCCCATACCAGGGCGGGCGGCCAGCAGGATGAGGTCGGACTTGTTAAGGCCCGAAATGGCCGCGTCCACATCGGGCAGTCCGGTGGACAGGCCGGGGACGGCGGCATCGCTGGCGGCCAGCTCGTTGAGCCGGTCGTAGACGGACAAAATGACGCTGGAGATATGCTCCAGCCCCTGGGCGGAGCGGCCCTGGCGGATGGCGTAGATCCGCTGCTCGGCGGCTTCCATGGCCTCGGCGGCGGTGGCAGTGCCCTCCTGGACCATGGCGGTGATGGCCCCGGCGGTCTCGGCCACCCGGCGCAGCAGGGACTTGTCCTTCACGATGTGGATGTAGTCCTCCACATTGGCGGCGGTGGGGGTGATGACCATGAGCTGGCGGATGTAGTCATAGGAGGTCTGCTCGTCATAGACCCCGTTCTGCTTCATCTTGTCCAGCACGGTCACCGGGTCCACCGTCTCGGAAAAATTGAACATGGAGCAAACCGTCTCAAAGATCTCCCTGTTCTGCCGCAGGTAGAAATCCTCGGGGGCCAGGGCCTCGATGACCTGGGGGATACACCGCTCGTCAATGAGCACCGACCCCAGCACCGCCTGCTCCGCCTCTACGGAGTGGGGCATCTGCCGGGAGATAAGCTCGTCCATTTCCGTCACCTCAAACCTTTTTCTTTACTCTTCCGCGACCACCACGTTCAAGGTCCCGCTGATCTCGTAGCCTAATTTGCACTTCACCTGATAGCCCCCAAAGGCCTTGATGGGGTCGGGGAGGACCAGTTTGGTCTTGGCGATGTCCAGGCCAAACTGGGCCTTGAGGGCGTCGGAGATCTCCTTGGAGGTCACCGAGCCGAAGAGTTTGCCGCCATTGCCCGCCTTGGCGGCGATCTTCACGGTGCACTCCTTCAGCTTTTCGGCCATCTCCAGGGCGGCAGCCCGCTCGGCGGCCTCCTGGGCCAGCCGGGCCTTCTCCTGCTGCTTCATGGTGTTCAGATTCTCAGCGGTGGCAGCGGCGGCCAGTTTCCGGGGCAGCAGGAAGTTCCGGGCATACCCGTCGCTGGCCTCGATGAGCTGCCCCTTCTTTCCCTGGCCCTTCACGTCTTGCAGTAAGATCACTTTCATGGTATTGAACATCCTTTCTGGAATTTGATATCGCGGTCAATAGGGCAGATGAAATTCAGAAAACCGCCAGTCCGCCGCGGAAAAGAGAAGGACCCCGGGCAGCATCCCGGCGGACAGGCGCCCTTTCATGTTCATGCTACTTTTCCTCATAGTAATGGTCGATGGCGGCCTGGAGCTCCGCCAGCACGGTCTCCACCGTCTTGTCCGGGATCTGGGCCCCGGCCACCGCGGCGTTGCCGCCGCCCCCCAGGGCCTCCAGGATCACCTGGACATTGGTGTCCCCCACGCTGCGGGCCGAGAGGATCACCCGGCCGTCGGCGTCGGGGAAGAGGACGAAGGAGGCGTCCACCCCCGAGATGGTCAGCAGTTCGTCGGCGGCCTGGGCGGCGGTGACCCGGTCCACCGGGTGGTCCATGGCGGCGATGGCCAGCTTGCCCCGGTACATCTTGGCCTCTTTCAGGATCTCGTAACGGGAGACGGTGAGCTTCAGGTCGGTCTTGAAGAACCGCCGCACCTCGGTGGTGTCCGCCCCCGCCCGGCGGAGGAAGGCCGCCGCGTCAAAGGTGCGGCTGCCCGCCCGGAGGGTGAAATTCTTGCTGTCCAGGACGATGCCCGACATGAGGGCCTCCGCCTCCAGCCGCAGCAGGGCGTTGGTGTCCACCACGTACTGCAAAAGCTCGGTGACCAGCTCGGAGGCCGAGGAGGCATAGGGCTCCTGGAAGTTGAGGGCGGTGCCCTCGATATAGCTGGCGGCCCGGCGGTGGTGGTCGATGACCGCCACCTTGTTGGCCGACTCCAACAGGCTGGGGGAGAGGACCTGCTCCGGCCGGTTGGTATCCACCACCACCAGCAGGGACCGGGCATCGGCGGCCACCAGGGCGTCGGCGGGGGAGAGAAAGACCCCCTCGTACTCGGGGAGAGCGGCCAACTCGTTGGTGAGGGGGTCTGCGGGGTTGGGCTCCGGGTCCCGGACGATGTGGGCGGGGATCCCCCGGCTCCGGGCCAGGGCCACGATGCCGGCGGCGGGGCCCATGCAGTCCAGGTCGGGGAAGGCGTGGCCCATGACAAAGACCTGGGAGGCGTCCCCGATGAGCTCGTAGAGGGCGCTGGCCATGACCCGGCTCTTCACCTTGGTGTGCTTTTCCGTGTCGCTGGCCCGGCGGCCGCCGTAGAATTCAAAATTGATGCGGCTCTTGACCACCGCCTGGTCGCCGCCCCGGCTCAGGGCCATCTCCAGGGCCAGGGAGGCAAACTGGTAGAGGTCCTCCAGGGTCTCCGCGTCCCGGCCCACGCCGATGGACAGGGTGGCAGGCAGGCCGTTGGGGTTCACGATTTCCCGGATCTGGTCCACCAGGTCGAATTTCTTCTCCACGAACTGAGATAGGTACTGTTCCTCGAAGAGGAAGAGGTAGCGGTCCCGGTCGTAGCGGCACAGCACCCCCCGGGTGGGGGCGGCCCACTGGTCGAAGAGCTTGTTGATGTCAGAAAGCATGGCGCTTTTGGCGTTGTCGTTGATGCCCTTGAACACCTCGTCGTAGTTGTCGATGTTTAAAAGGGCCAGCACCGGCCGGCTGGCGTAGAACTCGTCCCGGACGTGGGAGAAGTCGGTGACGTCCACCCAGTAGGTGGTGGCCAGGAAGCTGCGCTCCTCCTTATCGCTGGTGCGCACCATGTGGCCGAAGACCAGGAACCGGCGGCCGGCCAGTTCCACCTCCCCGGGACACTGGGTCTTGCCCTCCATGAGCCACCGGGGCTCGAAGCTGGGCACCGCCTCGGTGATCTTCCGGTCAAAGAGGTGGTCCCTCTCCCCGGTGATTTGGAGAAAGCGGTCGTTGGACCAGATGACCTCCTCGGTCTCGGGCCGGAAGATGACCATGGGCAGGGGGGCGTTGACCATGGTGTCCTTGGCGGCCACGTCCATGTTGTGGGAGATATTCTCGATGTAGTTCAGGATCTCCTTGCGCCGGACGCTGTTGCGTTGGCGCAGGTAGAAGTACAGCACCAGCACCACCACCGCCTCCCCGGCGGCCAGGGCGTACTGGCCCATGAGGGCGGTGGCCAGGGCGAAAGCGGCCAGGAAGAGGAAATATAGCTGAAAGCTGGGCTCCAGCAGATGGGAAAGCCCCTTTTTATGCATAGCGGACACCTCCTGAAAGAGAGGGTATGGCGGGAGGGAATAGATAAAATCATGATAGCACAAAAAGGGAAGAAACACAAGTTTATATTGAGATAGGAGAGTGGAGATAGGAGATAAGGGCGTAAGGGACGGCATTGTACCTCTCCGCCATAGGAGTGGTCACAAGGGGCTGCCCCTACGGAGAATATGGAAACGGATTGCCACGGGCTCTTTGGGCCCCCGCAATGACGAGGGTGAGGGTGGAATGTAGGGACCGCCCCACAGAGCCCACAACCCGCCGGCGAAATGGTATGGTCTTAATATCTCCTATCTGAAAAACGCCGGGCCACACTGCACAGCGTGGCCCGGCGTTTTTCCATATTTCCTTACTTTTTCTCCTCGCCCTGCTTCTCTCCCTCAAAAATCTCCTTGGCGCTGGCGGCCAAGCCGGCCAGGCCCTGGATCTCGGAGGGGATGATGAGCTTGGTGGCCTTGCCGTCGGCGGCCTTCTGGAAGGCCTCCAGGGCCTTGAGCTTCACCACCTGGTCGGTGGGGGCGGCCTCGTTGAGCAGCTTCAGGGCCTGGGCGGTGGCCTGCTGGACCTGAAGGATGGCCTCGGCCTCGGCCTCGGCGGCCAGGATGCGGGCCTGCTTCTCACCCTCGGCCCGCTGGATGGCGGCCTCCTTGGCGGCCTCGGCCTTCAGGATCAGGGACTGCTTCTCGCCCTCGGCCACCAGGATCTGGGACTCCTTGGCGCCCTGGGCCTGGAGGATGGCCTCCCGGCGCTCACGCTCGGCCCGCATCTGCTTCTCCATGGAGTCCTGAATGTCCCGGGGAGG
>CATJWI010000091.1 GCA_949744075.1 uncultured Eubacteriales bacterium
CAAGCACTTCAAGATGGCCAACGAGCAGGTGATGAAGTCCCTGAAGTACGCCTACATCGGCCGCCGTCTGAAGAAGCGCGATTTCCGCTCCCTGTGGATCACCCGCATCTCCGCCGGGTGCAAGATGAACGGTATGAACTACTCCACCTTCGTCAACGGCCTGAAGAAGGCCGGGGTGGTCATCAACCGGAAGATGCTGGCTGAGATGGCCGTCAACGACAAGGCCGCCTTTACCCAGCTCACCGAGCTGGCCAAGAAGGCCTTGGCCTAAGAGAAAACAGAAAGACGGTCCCCGAGAGGGGACCGTCTTTTTTTGATCAAAATGTCTTGACCTTGCCGTAACGTCATAGGTTATACTTCCTTTGGTCAGGAGGGAAACAACATGGAATACACCGTCAAAGCTCTGGCCGAGCTGGCCGGGGTCACGGCCAGGACCCTGCGCTGGTACCATAAGCTGGGCCTTTTGAAACCGGGGCGGACCACCCCTGCGGGCTACCGGCTCTACGGCCCGGCGGAGGTGGACCGGCTCCAGCAGATCCTGTTCTACCGGGAGCTGGGGCTGCCACTGGGGGAGATCGGGGCCGTTTTGGACGACCCGGCCTTTGACCGCCAGGAGGCGCTGCAGAGCCACCTGCGGGAGCTGAAGCAAAGGCGGAGCCGCTTAGACGACCTGATCGGCACGGTAGAGCGGACCCTTCTGGCAGAGAAAGGAGAATGTGCCATGACAGACAAGGAAAAGTTCGAGGGGTTCAAAAAAGCGTTGGTGGAGAAAAACGAGGCCTGCTACGGAAAAGAGGCCAGAGAGGCCTACGGGGACGGAGCGGTGGAGGGAGCTAGTGGGCGGCTGATGGGCCTGAGCCAGGAGGAATATGACCGCTGGCAGTCCCTGGACCGGACCCTTCGCGAAGGGCTTCAGGCAGCGGTCCGGATCGGGGAGGAACCGGCGGGGCCGGAAGGGCGGCGATTGGCTGCGCTCCATTTGGAATGGTTGAGAGTCCTTATGCCCCAGTGCACTTTGGAGCAGCAGAGGGGCATCGCGGTCCTCTATGTGTCGGATGAGCGGTTCACCGCCTACTATGACCGGGAGGTCAAGGGCTGCGCCCGGTTTCTGTACTACGCGGTCTGTGGGGGCGGGCTATCATTGCCCGATTTTTTGCAGGGATGAGAATAGCGTAGGGCGGGGGCAAGCCCCCGCCCTACGGAGCACGGGAAGGGGATGTTCCCCGGTTTGTGTCTCTTTGTCACTTGCCTTGCGGGAAAAAAGCGAGTATACTCAATTTTACATGAAATCCCGAAAAACGAAGGGGGGGTGAGCCTGTGGCCCAGAATGATTTTTCCCAGGGGAAGATGTCCCGGAATATCCTGTCCATGGCCCTGCCCATGACAGTGGCGCAGCTCGTCAATGTTCTTTATAACATTGTAGACCGGGTGTATCTGGGCCATCTGGAGGGCAACGGGCTGCTGGCCATCACCGGCCTGGGGCTGTGCCTGCCTGTCATCTCCATTCTCATGGCCTTCGCCAACCTCTGCGGCATGGGGGGCGCGCCCCTGTGCTCCATCCACCGGGGGAGGGGGGAGAATGAGGAGGCGGAGCGGGTCATGGGCAATTCCTTTACCCTGCTGCTCCTTTGCGGCGTGGGGCTCACGGCTTTCTGCCTGCTCTTTAAGGAGCCCATCCTCTACCTCTTCGGGGCCAGCGACGCCACATTTCCATATGCCAACGACTATTTGACCATCTATCTCTGCGGCACCCTCTTTGTCATGGTGAGCCTGGGGATGAATCCCTTTATCAACGCTCAAGGCTTTGGGCGGATGGGGATGCTGACGGTGGTGCTGGGGGCGGTCATCAACCTGGTGCTGGACCCGGTCTTTATTTTTCTGTTCGGTATGGGGGTCAAGGGGGCGGCCTTGGCCACCATCCTCTCCCAGGGCTGTTCGACGGTGTGGGTGCTGCGGTTCCTCACGGGGCCCAGGGCCATCCTGCGGCTGCGGCGGGAGGCCATGACCCTGGGCTGGGGCCGGGTGAGGCGTATCCTGGCCCTGGGTACTTCCGGCTTTGTGATGGCTCTCACCAACTCCCTGGTGCAGATCCTCTGCAATGCTACCCTCCAGCAGGTGGGGGGAGAGCTCTATGTGGGGGTGATGACAGTGGTGAACTCGGTGCGGGAGGTCATCAGCATGCCTATTATGGGAGTGACCCATGGATGCCAGCCGGTGCTGGGCTATAACTACGGCGCAGGGGCCTATGGGCGGGTCCGGGAGGGCATCCGCTTCACCACAGTGGTGACCATGCTCTATTCGGTGGGGGTGTGGGCCCTGGTGATGGCCATCCCCCATGTGTTCATCCATGTGTTCAACAGCGAGGAGGCCCTGCTTGAGGCGGGGATCCCCGCCTTCCGCATCTACTATTCCGCCTTTTTCTTCATGTCCTTCCAGTTTATCGGCCAGTCGGTGTCGGTGGCCCTGAACCGCTCCAGGAGCGCGGTGTTTTTCTCTTTGTTCCGTAAGGCCTTCATCGTGGCTCCTCTGACCGTGCTGCTGCCCATGTGGGGCTGGGGGGTGGACGGAGTTTTCTGGGCGGAGCCCATCTCCAACGTGGTGGGAGGCCTGGCCTGCTTCATCACCATGTGGCTCACTGTGTATATCCCTTTGGGACACAGGCAGGACGAGGGTGCTCATTAAAGGGGGCCGCAGGCAAACGGGGTTTGACCTGCGGCCTTTTTTGCAAAAATTTTTCCCAAGTGAGATTTTATGCCCGCCTTGGGGGTATTCTCTGTGAAAGCGCTTTCCAAGACCCAAGAAAAAGGGGGGTTCCCCATGACCAACGAGGCATTTGAACAGGCGGTGCGGGACTACGCCAACACCATCTACCGGGTGGCCCGCCACGCGGTGAAGGACCGGGGAGAGGCGGAGGATGTGACCCAGACCGTGCTCCTGCGGCTCTACCAGCACCCCGGAGCCTTTGAGAGCCCGGAGCATATGAAGCACTGGCTACTCCGGGTGGCGGTGAATGAGAGCCGGAAGGTCCTGCGCTCTGCCTGGCGAAAAAAGATAGTGCCCCTGGAGGACTGGGACGGCACGGTGGAGGGCCCGGAGGAGCAGGGGGTGCTGGAGGCGGTGATGGCCTTGGAGGCCAAGTACCGGCTGCCGGTATACCTCTACTATTACGAGGGCCTCTCCGTTCAGGAGGTGGCCGCCGTCCTGGGAGCCAACGTTTCCACCATCCAGACCCGGCTCCAGCGGGCCCGGGATAAGTTGAAGATCGCCCTGACCGAGGAAGAGAAGGAGGGAACGCCCTATGTTCGATCCCAGATCGTACCATGAAGCCTGCGACAGGATGACCCTGAGCGCGGAAAAAATCGAGGAGATGATCGCTATGACTGAAAATACGAACAAGAAGACCGTCCGCCGCCCCGCCCGGGTGGCGCTGCTGGCCGCGGCCCTGGTGGCCGCCCTGGGCATCACTGCCAGTGCCGCAGAGCTCCCGGCGGTGCAGGAGTTTTTCGCCACCATCTTTGTGACCGTTGCCAGTGACGGAGCCGGCCTGAAC
>CATJWI010000092.1 GCA_949744075.1 uncultured Eubacteriales bacterium
CAAGACCGCCCGTTCCGCTCTCAAGACTGACATCAAGAAGTTCGAGGCCGCGGTGGCGGAAGGCAACCGCAGCGAGGCCGAGGGCGCTTACAAGGTGGCCGTCAAGGCGGTGGACAAGGCCGTCTGCCACGGGATCCTGCACAAGAACAACGCCGCTCACAAGAAGAGCGGAATGACCTTGAAGCTGAACAAGCTGGCTTAAGCTTCGTTTCGTCAGGGCCACACGGAACCGCCTGCTCAGCAGGCGGTTTTTTGCGTCCCGGCGGTATGGGGGAAAGGAGGGAACCAATTGAAGCGCGCAGCCGGAAAAACCCTGGGCTTTATCCTGGAGATGGTGGACCTCTATTTCACCCAACGTGTCTCCCGCTCGGCGGCCGAGCTGGCCTATTTTCTCATCCTGTCCTTCTTCCCCGCCCTGATCTGCATCAACGCCATCATCGGCACCCTGGACCTGGACGTGGCCTCCCTGCTGGAAAACGCCTCGGTCATCATTCCGGAGGCTGCCCTCACCGTCCTCACCGAGTACGTGGGCTATATCACCATCAACCAGTCCCGGGGCCTTTTGGCGGCGGGGGTGGTGATGATGCTCTTCTCCGCCTCGGCGGCCATTCGGGCCCTGATGAACGTGATGGACGACATCTACGGCCGGAAAAGCTACACCGGCCTTTGGCAGGTGGTGGCCAGCGTGGCCTTCTCGGTGCTGTTCCTGCTGACTATCTACCTGTCCCTGGTGGTGGTGCTGACGGGCAACTGGTTCTTCCACCTGCTGGAGGACCTCATCCACCACATTCCCCGTCTGGAGGCGGTCACCCTGCCCTGGGACTGGCAGTGGATGCGGTTTTTGATCCTCTTCTGCCTGGTGATGACCGTGGTGATGCTGCTCTACCGGGCCGTCTCCCCCCGGGGAAGGCCCCGGCCGCCGGTGCTGACAGGGGCCTTTCTGGCCTCGGCGGCCCTGGTGCTGTTTTCCGTCCTGTTTTCCTATTTCATCGGCTTTTCCTCCCCGTATTTCCTGGTCTACGGGGCCCTGGCCTCGGTAGTCATCCTGCTGGTGTGGCTCTATCTCTGCGGCACCATTCTGATCCTGGGCTGCTGCTTCAACCGGGTGTGGTACGGCCACAAAAAAGAGGGGGCCCCTCGGCCCCGCCGAAAGGAGACTGACCATGAGTAAACTGACCATCCGCCCCGTCCACCGGGAGGAATACCCCCAGGTGGTGGCCCTCATCAAGCGGACCATGCTGGAGCTCAACAGCAAAGACTACAACCGGGACTATCTGCTGGAGTATGTAAAGCGTTATGACTCCGAGGCCCTGGCCGCCTTTGCCGACAGCCCTGAGTGCCACTTCTATGTGGCCTATATCGACGACACCCTGGCCGCCTGCGGCGCCATCGCCCCTTCGGAGGAGCGGCCGGGCGCCATGGAGATCCGTTCCCTCTACGTCCTGCCCGACTACGCCGGCATGGGCCTGGGCCGGGAGATGATGGCGGTGCTGGAGGGGGACCCGGCCTTTCTCTCCGCCCGCTGGGTGGTGGTCTCGGCCTCCATCACGGCCCACCCCTTTTACGCCAAGTTGGGCTACACCTACGCCGGGGGCGTCCCCGTCTGTGAGGACAACGACCACTATTGGATGGAAAAGTTCCCCAAAAGGGGAAACCGCAAGATCATTGGCTGAGCCCGGAGCAAAGCGCTCCTGGAGATCGGCTTCTGTTCCCCACGAAAAAAGCCCTGCCGGAGACCCGGCAGGGCTTTTCTTTTCTCAACCGCTTATTACACCAGGGAAAACCAGATCCCGCCGGAGCCGTCATAGCCTGCCCCGAAGACCAGCTTGGGGGCCTTGTCGGAGGCACTGACCTGGACGGTGAAGTACCCCTCCAGGGTGCCCCCGGCAAAGACGTTTCCGGAAAAGGCGGGAGACGGGTCCACCGTAAACACCTCGTCATACTCTACATTGTCAGAGCTGTAGGCGTCAAAGCTGAACTGGCTCAGCCGCACGGCCTTGTCCTCCGCCACCGAATTGATGGACACCCTGGCCTTTACCACGATGTATTCCATCCCCTCTTCGGCGGGAGAATTGAACTGGTTGGCCTCCTTCAAAATGCGGTAGGCCTCCGCCCCCCTGGCGGCCTCCAGGATCACCACCGAGGCGTTATATTTTTCGGACCAGGTATCGATCTGGATAGACTGGGCCGTCCCCACAGGCGCCGGGTTTGTCCTGCTGTACGCCTCCGTCCCGGTCTGGGCCTGCTGGTCGCTGACCAGGGCCCCGCCGCCGGTCAGCTTCACCGTGTTGGCCGCCGCGTCCCATTCCACCCCCAGTCCAAGGGCCGAGGCCACCGCCCGGACAGGCAGATAGGTGGTCCCGTCAATGGCAAAAGGCTCTACCGCCGTACCGTTGGCGTCCACCAGGTCCACCGGCTGGCCGTTCATCGTTACCTTGATGTCATTGTAGTCCAGCTCCGCCGTCCTCTTTCCCGTGGCGGCATAGGCGCCTCCGATGAGCCCCACCAAAAGTACGGCCGCCGCCATCCCGGAGAAAAGGGTCTTCCACTGTTGCTTTTTCATCTTGCTTCCTCCTCTTTTTGTTTTCTCACGGCGGGTCCGGGGGGCGTTTGCGCCCCCCGTTCCCCAGCCCGCGAGGAAAAACAAAACGTGCCCCGCGGGTATCTGACCCCGACACGGCACGCAAAAAGTAGCACACACAAATACCAAAAACCCTTGCTATGTATGGGACCAACAGGGTATAATAGCACTGTAGTGCGGATCTCTCCGTTGTGTGGGTGGTCTCCTCACCCGCGCAGGTCCTGGGGAGCTGCCACTCCCCAGGACTGTTGCACTATTTTGTTTTCCTCATTTCCATTGTACTCTAAGTTTTCCGGCTTGACAAGCCCTTTTTCCGGCCCCGGGGCCCCGGGTCTCAGCCGATCAAGCAATCGCCCCCCCAAAGGAAGGAGTATCTCTATGCGCAAAAAGATGGCGTGGCGGCTTTTCTTCTACATACTGGGCCTTCTCCTTCTGGCCCTTGGGCTCACCTTGTGCACCAAGGCCGGCCTGGGCATGTCCGCCATGTCCACCACCCCCTACTGCATCTCTCTCATCACGGGCATCAGCTTCGGGGACGCTATGTTCTGGTTCTATTGCGGCTGCGTGGCGGTGGAGCTGGTGCTGAAGGGGCGGCAGACCAGGCTCCGGGACCTGCTCCAGCTCCCCCTGAGCCTGGTATTCACCCGGGTGATGAACCTCTATGACGCCGTCATCCCCCAGCAGACGGGGGCCCTGTGGATCCGGGCGCTGGTCCTGCTGTTGTCCATCGTCCTCACCGGCCTGGGGGTGGCCATGAGCCTGGACGCCAAGCTGGTCCCCAACCCCGGGGACGGAGTGGTCCAGGAGCTGGCCCAATTCTTCAAAACGGGCACCGGCTTTATGAAGAACCTGGTGGACCTGTTGTGCGTGGCGGCCACGGTGGTCCTGGGCTATATCAGCGGCTACCACTGGAGCGGTATCGGCGTGGGCACCCTTTTGGGGGTCCTGGGGGTGGGCCGGACCGTGGCCCTCTTTGACCGGCTTTGCCTCAAGAAGCTCCAGGCCCTCTCCGGCATCCCGGCGGACTGAGGCATATCAAAGCCCCGCCCCAGGCCGCTGGCCTGGGGCGGGGCTTTCCACAGGAGGTCAACCCTGGTTGTACTCTTCCACAAAATCGATCAGCTGACGGTACGCCTCCGTACCCATTTGCTCCTCCACCATGGGCCATACGCCCTTGACCCTCTCCTGGAAGGCCGTCAGCTCCTCATTGGTAAGGCGGATGACCTCAGTGCCGCCATCGGCCTCCATCTGCTGGATAAAGCCCTCCGCCAGCTCCCCCGTCTTGGCCCGGCCGGCATTTTGAGCCTCCACCATCACCTCCCGGATCAGGTCCTTGTCCTCCTGGGACAGCTTGTTCCACAAGATGGGGCTCATGGCCGCAATAGTGACCGTAAAATTGTGATTGGTCATGACCATGTAATCTTGAAGCTCATAGAGCTTGGAGGAAACGATATTGCTGGGGGGATTCTCCTGGGCGTCCACAAGCTTCTGCTGTAGGGCGGTATACAGCTCGGAATAAGACACCGGCGTAACGGCGCACCCCAGCGCCTCCCAGGTAGCCGTCTGAATGGGATCGGGCATGACCCGTATTTTCAGGCCCTTTAGGTCGTCCGGAGAATGGACCTCCATATTACAGGTCAGCTGACGGAAGCCAATGTCGAAATAGGCCAGGGGAATGGTGCCAGTGTCCTCCATTGCCTTCTCCTTCCATGCCTCGCCGATCTCCGAATCCAGCACGGCATAGGCGGTCTCATAGTCAAAATAAAGGTAGGGCATATTCAGTCCGGCAAAGGCGGGGGTGTAGTCGGCCCAGGAGCCGCAGTTTTGCACGATCAGGTCAAAGGCCCCATTTTGCAGCCCTCCGATAAATTCCTGTGTGGAAGAGGCCAGCTGGCCGTCCGGGAACACCTTCACGGTGATGCGGCCGTCGGTGCGGGCGCTGATCTCGTCGGCGAAATAGTTGACCGAGATCCCCAGGGACGTGTTTCCGCCGTCGGCCAGCTCGCTGGACGGAGCGGCCAGGGCCCAGCGGATCTCAATGGGCTCTCCGGCATCGGCGGACCGGTCATCCCCCGGGGCCGGGGTGCCTGCGCTTTCTCCGCCGCAGCCGGCGGAAGCGAGAAGGAGCGCTGCGGATAAGAACATAGAGATACTTCTTTTCAAGTCCCACTTCATATCATTTTCCCTCTTTCCTCTGTTTTTTCGAACGGCCTTTGACATCCAGAGCAGCCGTTCCCTGCTTCCAGTTTAAAGAAGGGCCCATGAAAAGTAAATTACATTTCAAAAAACACTGTTAAATTCAAGTAAAACTATGCTATAATAAGGGAGCGAATGTCATTTCCAAAGCAGTCCCAAAAACAGCAGGGAGGAAACGCCATGGAATTGCTGCAGCTGCGCTATTTTTTAAAATTGGCGGAGAGCCAACATTTGACCAATACCGCCAGAGAGCTGTTTATTTCTGCCCCCTCCCTAAGTCTCACCATCACCAGGCTGGAAAAGGAGCTTGGCGTCCCCCTCTTCGACCGGGTGGGGCGCTCTATCGTCCTCAACGACCACGGGCAGCTCTTTTACACCCACATCAAGCAGGCCATGCAATCCATCGACGCCGGCGTCTCCGCTCTTCAGGGGCTTCCCTTCAAGCCCACGGTCTCCCTGGCCCTGGCCTCTCCTCACGCTTGGGGCGCATGCCTTTTCGATTTCCAAGCCGCCTATCCCAACATCCATCTCACCACCAAAAATATCTCCGCGAAGGAGATCCAGACCCTCTCCCCCTGGAGCTTTGACTTTTTTATCGCCATCGTGCGGGAGATCGACACAGAAAAATTTGATTACCGGGTCATTCGCCGGCCGGAAAAGCCCGTTGTGGTCCTGTCCAGCGACCACCCCTTGGCCCGGCGGCAGTCCGTCACCTTTCAGGAGCTGAAGGACGAGGTCTTTATCACCATGACCCAGGGGCTCTCCACCGCCTATCAATTCCTGACCGACATGTGTACCCTGGCCGAATGTGACATTCCAAAAACCATTGAGAGCGATCTTCTGTTCCGCGTGACCCTTATCGAGCAAATGCAGGGGATCACTCTCACCACGGACATCGGCTTCCGGACCAACTTTGACCAGGCCAACCCCCGGATCAAGGCCATCCCCATCTCAGAGCCCATGCTGACCCGGACCCAGGCCATCGCCTGGCGCAAGGGCAATCCCCCCTCGAAGGCAGGGAGGCAGTTTATGGACTTTTTGCTCTCTTACTACCGGGACGTCTAAACCCAGCCGGTCTCCCTTTTCCCCGCAAAAAAGCAGAGGACTAAGCAATGCTTAGCCCTCTGTTTTTCTCAATCCGCCACCACCGGCACCGCGTCCATGGGGGTGGGACAGGTGAACCCGGCCTCGGTGGCCTTTTCAAACTCCGCCCGGGCCTGCTGCAGCAGCTCGGGCTTCTCCAGCAGGTCCACTACCGCCGCCGCCAACACCTTGCCGGCGTGGAGGGCCGCCTTATGGCCGATCTCTGTCCGGCCGCAGGACACGTTCTGCCAGCTGTGGCCCGGGGCGCCGTTGGGGAAGGCCGCCACATGGATCTGGGCCGTGGGGGTGAGCCAGCTCACGTCCCCCACATCGGTGGAGCCGGGGGAAAAGGCCTTGCCCTGATAGAGGGGTAGCAGGAAGTCGTTCATAGCGTGCCCCGCCTTTTTCCGCAGCTCCTTCACCTGGCCGGCCACGGCGGGGTCAAACTTCGGCCCGATGCCGGGCAGGGCGTCGCTGCCGGGATAGGTCTTGCTGAGCGCGTCGGCAAAGGCGTGCTCCTCCGCCGTATACTCCGGCGCTCCCAAAGCCTCAAAGTTCCGGTACAGCACCGACTCCAGAGTGTGGTTGGGCACCAGGTCGGCCAAGCCGTCGATAAACTTCTTTTCAAAGGTGGTCCCCGTCATAAGGGCGGCCCCCTGGGCGATATCATCCACCCGTTTCTGCAGCTCCACCGCCTCAGAGACGTGGTTGGAGCGCACCATATACAGCACGGTGGCCCGGGGCTGGACCACGTTGGGGCTCCGGCCGCCGCCGTCGGTGATGGCATAGTGGATCCGGGCCTTGTCGGACATATGCTCCCGGAGGAACTGGACCCCGATGTTCATCAGTTCCACGGCGTCCAGGGCGCTGCGGCCCCGCTCGGGGGCCCCCGCCGCGTGGGAGGCTATACCGTGGAAGGTGTATTGGGTCTGGATGCAGGAGTTAGAGGAGCCAGTGACCACCTCGTTGGCGTCCTCCGGATGCCAGGTGAGGGCGGCGTCCAGACTCTTCCACAGCCCGTCCCGGGCCATAAAGGCCTTGGCTGCGCCCCCCTCCTCCCCGGGGCAGCCGAAGAGGATGACGGTGCCGGGGGTCCCGCTCTGCTCCAAGTAGGCCTTGACCCCCAAGGCGGCGGCAAGGGCCCCCGCCCCCAGCATATTGTGCCCGCAGCCGTGGCCGCAGCCCCCGGGGACCACCTGCTCCTCCTCAAGGGCGCCCCCCTTCTGGGATAGGCCCGACAGGGTGTCGTACTCGGCCAGCAGCCCGATGACCGGCCTGCCGCTTCCAAAGGAGGCGGAAAAGGCCGTGGGGATATTGCAAATGCCCTTTTCCACCGTAAAGCCCTCTTTTTTCAGCACCTCACAATATTTCTCCGCCGACTTTTCCTCCTGCAGGGACAGCTCGGCATAGTCCCAGATAGCGTCGGAGACCTGAGTCACCAGGGAGGCCTTGGCCTCGATGGCGGCGATAGCCAGTTGTTTGGTTTTGTCCATAGGACCGACCACTCCTTTCGAGAATGGGCGGACGCAGCCCACCCCTACGAGCAGGAAAACTCTGTAGGGGCGAGCTGCGCTCGCCCGGCGCCTTCCATGTTATAGCACCTTTCCCAGGAAATCCTGGAGCCTGGGATGCTTGGGGTGCTCAAAAATATCGGTGGGGGATCCCTCCTCCAGCAGCTTGCCCCCGTCCATAAAGAGCACCCGGTTGCCCACCTCCCGGGCAAAACCCATCTCGTGGGTCACCACCACCATGGTCATGCCCTCCCGGGCCAGCTCCTTCATGACGTCCAGCACCTCCCCCACCATCTCGGGGTCCAGGGCGGAGGTGGGCTCGTCGAATAGCATTACCTCGGGCTCCATGCACAGGGCACGGACAATGGCTACTCTTTGCTTCTGTCCTCCAGAGAGCTGGATGGGATAGGCCCCCGCCCGGTCCTTCAGCCCCACCCGGTCCAGCAGAGCCAAGGCTTTCTCCTCAGCGTCCTTCTTGTCCATCCCCTTGACCTTGACGGGGGCCAGGGTCATGTTGTCCAGGATGGTCATGTGGGGAAAGAGGTTAAAGTGCTGGAACACCATGCCCATCTTCTGCCGGTGCTGGTCGATATCCACCTTCACCAGCTTCCCGTCCCCATCCTTATACCGTTTTTTGGTAATATCCACGCCCTCAAACACGATGGAGCCGGCGGTGGGCTCCTCCAGCAGGTTGAGTGAACGCAGGAAGGTGGACTTCCCCGAACCGGAGGGCCCGATGACCACCATCACGTCCCCCTTGCTGATGTCCACGCTGACGCCGTCCAGGGCCTTGATGGCCCCCCGGTTGTAGTATTTTTTCAGATCCCGCACCTGGATCAGATCACCGTACGTCGCCACGGCGCATCCTCCTCTCCACATAGGCAATGACTTTGCTGGCCGGGAAGCACAGGCAGAAATAGATCCCCGCCGCCACGATCAGGGGCTCCATGATAATGGAGTTGGCGCTCTTCACCGCGTTCACCGCCCCCATAATGTCCATCACCCCGATGGTATAGGCCACCGCGGACTCCTTGATGATGACCACGAACTCGTTGGCAATGGCGGGCAGGATATTCTTCAGGGCCTGGGGAAGGACGATGTAGCGCAGATTTTGCATTTGCTTCAGGCCCAGGGACCGGGCGGCCTCAGTCTGCCCGCCGTCCACCGACTGGAGGCCCGAGCGGATGATCTCGCACAGGTAGGCCGCCGAGTTGAGCCCCAGGGTCACCGCGCAGGGGATGAACCGGTCGGCGCTGATGAATCCCAGCATCTTGAACCGGGGAATGGTGAAGAAGACCTTGAACACCCCGTAGTAGATCACCCACATCTGCACCAGCACCGGGGTGGAGCGCATGACCTCCACATAGGCGGTGGCGAGAAAGCCGAAGGGATTGAACCGGCCCAGCTGGTAGGCAAAGCCGCTGTCCAGCTTGTTCCCCTGCTTGTCATATTCAAAAAACCCGAACAGGCCCGGAAAGGCCCGGGCCAGCATCAGGAAGGGCTGGAAATTGCTCATGCGGATCACTGCCAGCACAATGGCCAGCACAAAGCCGATCAAAACCGTGCAGGCCGCCAGCAGCACCGTCACGATCAGGCCCTGCTGGAAAAGCTCTATGTAGGGGAGGATCAGGGAAAAGTTTTCTGGCTTGATAAAATTACTCATGGGGAACTCCTTTCACCGCAAGGCTGGAAACAGGCCAATTCCTCCCCGGAGCCGCCGGGGAGGAATTGGAGAACGATTCCTTGGAAAAGATCGCTTAGCCCTGCACGTTGCCGCTCTCGTCCAGCAGGCCCTCGTACACCTCACCGCCGTTGGCCAGCTCGTTGGCCTCCGCGATGAACTGAGCCATGCTGCCGTCGTCCAGAGCGGCGTCCACCGCCAGGTTGATGGCGGCCAGCAGCGCGGGATTGTCCTTGGCCACGCCCACGGCCGAGCCCTCAGAGGCCTCGTAGGGCACCTCCAGCACCACGCACAGCTCGGGATACTTCACCTTGTAGCCCTCGGCCACCACGGTCTCCATGTAAGCGCCGTCCATCTGGCCGGCCAGCACCTCAGCGATGATGTCGGGCACCTTGGCCAGCCGGATGATCTCCGCGTCGGGGCTGTTGGCCTCGGCCAGGTCCACCTGGATGGAACCGGTCTGGGCGCCGATCTGCAGGCTGGGATCGTTGGTAGAGGCCAGGTCGGGGAACTTATCCTTGTTGCTCTCCAGGCAGATGAAGGACTGCCCGCCCATGTAGTAGAGGTGGGAGAAATCCATAATGTTGGCCCGCTTGGGATCGGCGGACAGACCCGCCATGCCGATGTCCACGCTCTTGGTCTGCAGCTCCATCAGCACACCGTCAAAATCCATGGGCAGGATCTCCAGCTCCAGGCCCAGGTAATCGGCCATGTACTGGGCCAGGGCCATGTCGAAGCCGGCGATGGTGGGGGTGCCGTCCTCGGCGATGGCATAGAACTCATAGGGGGCGAAGTCGGGGCTGGTAGCTACAGTCAGCTTGCCGTCGGTGACGGTCTGGAGCAGGGGCTTGAGCTCGTCGATGGTCATCTCGTCAAAGCTCTTCTCCACCGGGGCCTCGCTCTCCACGGGAGCAGTGCTGTCCTGGGGAGCGGGGGTAGCGGCGCTTCCGCCGCCGCAGCCGGAGAGCAGAGACAGGGTCATGGCGGCAGCCAGGGTCATGCAAGTCAGTTTTTTCATGGTATCCATCCTCTTTCCAATGATTGATAAATGAGTGATTATTCACTCGGCCGGCAGGTCCGGCCCTTGAACAAGTCATACTTTACCACAAAGCGCTCTGCATGTCAATGCATTTTTCCACTATTATTTGAATAATTATTTAAACTTTTTAGAGAAAACGCGAAAAAGCAAGGGGCCAAGACCGAATATATGCACCTCATATTGTATATTTAGCCCGGGCCCCAAAGAAACGGACAGCCCCTGCCGGTCTCCCGGCAGGGGCTGTCCTATTAGAAGGGAAGGAATCGCTCTGCTATTTTGCGGCCACCGGCTGACCCAGCAGGGCCACCACCTGGTCCACATCTTCCACCCGGAAGAAGACCATGCCCCTGGCCTGGCCCTCGTCCTCCTGAACGCCCAGCACCGCGTCCACCCGGTCGTTCTTCTTCTTGCTGTGGACCGCGCCGCCGAAGCGGATGGAACCCACGCTGCCCTCCCGGTTGGCCACGGCGTAGTCCAGGCCCTTCCGGCTCATGGCATGCACCGTCTCCTTGACCACCGAAATGACCCGCCGGTCGGTGACGGCGCAGACGGTCCTTTTCTCCAGCAAGCTCTTATCCAGCATGGGCCGGATGGCCAGCACGAAGGGGACCACGTTGACAATGATCACACAGGCCGCCATCACCATCACTTCCCGCTCCGCGGCGATCATGTAGGGGAGGATCACAATGGCGGTAACGGCCGCAAACAGGGCCAGCACCACCCACATCACCAGCTGCATGGTCTTGTCGGGGGCCTCCATCAGCTTGCTCTTCACCGGGCGGCCCATCCACAGCAGCTGTTCCCCCGGCTCCAAATGTTCCTTTAGGGTCTGTTCCATCCGACGCGTCTCCTTTCAGGGATCAAAATCAGCGAGGTCTCTTCCTCTCTGGTCTCATCCTACACCAAAAGGCCGTTAAAAGGGTGTAAACGACTCGGGCCAAATCGTTAAGGAAACGTAAAAGGCCGTTTGCCTTTTCACCGGGCCCATGCTATAATGATAATGAAAAAACTGTTTTTCTGGTTTTTTGTCACAAAACACCTCCCTCAACACATAGAGAAAGAAGAGCATCCGCGCCGAATGCCCGGAACAACACAAAACAAAGGAGGAACCACAAATGCGCTATCCCATCCGCCGAGCCCTCTCCCTGGGCCTGTGCGGGACCCTGCTGGCCGGACTGCTGGCCACGGGCGTCTCCGCCGCCGATCCCACCCTCTTTTCCGATGCCAAGGACGTCAACCATTGGCAGGCCGTAGCCACCCTGGCCCAGTTGGAGGTGATCTCCGGCAAGGACAGCGGTGCCTTCGACCCCGGCGCCCCTGTCACCCGGGGGGAGGCCGCCAAGCTGCTCACCGTCCTGCTCAACGGCGGAAAGATGCCGGAGGTCCAGGTCATGGAGGCCCCCGCCTTCCAGGACATCGACAGCCACTGGGCCAAGCCCTTCATCCTGTACTGCGCCTCTCTGGGCGTCCTGGGCGGCCGGTCGGAGGGGGTCTTTGACCCCGACGGCCAGGTCACTGCCGCCGAGCTGGCCAAGATGGCCTTGGTCTCCCTGGGCTACGACCCCAACGTATACGGCCTCACCGGCCTGGACTGGGAGATCAGCACCAACCGCCTGGCCAACGAGGCCAAGCTGTACGAAGGCCTGAAGAACGAAGCGGACGCTCTGGACGTCAGCCAGCCCATTGACCGGGAAAAGGCCGCCCAGGTGCTCTGGAACCTGCTGAAGGCCCCCGTCATCCTCCGCTCTGTAGACCCGGAGTCCCCTCCGGGAGAGGAGGTCTACACCTACAGCACCAAAGACGCCGACGGCCGGGAGACCACTTTCTTCCAGTGCTACTTCTCCCAGGACTCCCTGCCGGAGCCCCCGGCCCAGCCCAAATAAAATTCGATAAAAACCGGCGGAGCAGGTCACCCTGCTCCGCCGCTCTTTTTTCCTTTTTATCCGTCCTCCAGCAGCCGGTATCCCACGCCCAACTCAGTCAAAATATACTTGGGCCGGGAGGGGTTTTCTCCCAACTTCCGCCGGATGTTGGCCATGTTCACCCGCAGGATCTGATTGTCCCCGCTGGTGTAGGGCCCCCAGACCTGCTTGAGGAGGAAGTCGTAGGTCAGCACCTTCCCCCCGTGGATGCACAATAGCTCCATGATCTTGAACTCATTCTGGGTCAGGTGGACCTCCCGGCCCTCCACAAAGGCCTGGTGGCTGTCGGAGTCCACCACAAGGCCCCCCACCTGGTACCGGGCCCGCTTCTTCCCCAGCGCCGCCTGGCTCACCCGGCTGGCGTGGCGGAGGGTGGTCCGGATCCGGGCCAGCACCTCGGGGACCCCGAAGGGCTTGACGATGTAGTCGTCCGCCCCCATGTCCAGGGCCTTCACCTTCTCACTCTCCCGGTCCCGGGCGGTGAGGATGATCACCGGGGTCTCCTCCCCCGGCTCCTCCCGGAGCTGGGTCAGCACCTCCAGCCCGTCCATGTCCGGCAGGCCTAAGTCCAGCAGCACAAGGTCCGGCCGGTGGGAAAAGTAGAGGGTCAGGGCCTCCTTGCCCCCGGCGGCGGGCAGGGGCTTATACCCGGCGGAGCTCAGGGCCCGGCAGATAAAATTGCTGATGGTCCGCTCATCCTCCACCACCAGGATCAGGGTGTCGTCCATGAGCTATCCTCCCCTTCGAGATGATCAACGCCGCCTCACATAGGCAGGCGAAACCGGAATACCGCCCCACCCCAGCTCCGGTTCTCCGCCTCCAGGCTGCCCCCGTGGGCGGCCACGATGCTGCGGCACACCGAAAGGCCGATGCCCATGCCCCGGGAGGCGTCCCCCTCCTGGGCAGGCAGGTCCCTGCCCTGGGCCAGGGCCGCCAGCACCTCGTGGGAGAGCCCCCGGCCCTGGTCGGCCACCTGGGTCACCGCCCACTCCCCTTCCCGGAACAGGTTCAGGGACAGGCTCCCCGGCGCCCCCGAGTGCCGCACGGCGTTTTCCAGCAGATTGAAGATCACCTGCCGGATGAGCAGGGGGTCCATGGGCACCACCAGCACATCCTGGGGCAGGATCAATTCCACCTCTGCCTCGGGAAACCGGCGGCGCAGCAGCAGCACCGCATCCCCCGCCACCTCCTCCAGCAGCTCGGGCCGCTTTTGGATAGCCGCCGCCTCCGACTGGAGCCGGGTCACCGACAGCAGGTTTTCCACCATGGTGATAAGGGAATCGGCGTCTGTTTTGATGTCGCTGACCAGGGAGGCGTTCCGCTCCCCCAGGTCCTCCTCCAGCAGCACCGCCGCCGCCCCGGAGATGGCGGTGAGGGGGGTGCGCAGATCGTGGGAGACCGAGCGCAAAATATTGCTGCGCATGGCCTCCCTGTCCTTTTCCAGCCGGATGGCCGCCTTTTCCCGGTCCAGCTTTTCGTTGAGCTCATAGAGGGCCCGGGTGCTCTGCTCCCGCTGCTGGGCCTCCTCGGCCTGGATCTTCACCCGGGCCGTCAGGGTACACACCACCAGGGAGATGGCCACCATGCTCAGCATGGCCACCGGGTAGCCCGCCAGCTCCAGAGAGAACTGGGCATAGGGGTACATGAAGTAGTAGTTGGTGCAGAACCCCCCCACCAGGGCGGCAGCCACAGCGTAGCCGTACCCGTTGGTCAGCAGAGAGATGAGCACCACCGCCAGCACATAGACCAGGGCAGAGTTATTCTCCTGCCCGGTATACTGGAGCAAAAACCAACACCCCAGGGAGGCCAGGGCCAGCAGGGCCACCGTGACCCCCAGGTCCCGCCCCACCTGGGGCAGAGCGGCCCAGAGGGCCCAAAAGCGGGCGCGAAGCCTGCCCATATCAGCCCTTGCAGAATTGGAGGATTAGCTGGGCCGCCGCGTCGGTCCCCCGGAGGGAGGAATTAACGCACAGGTCATAGCTCTCTGCGGCGCCCCACTTCCGGTCGGTGTGGAAGCTGTAGTAGGAGGCCCTGGCCTTGTCCAGCCGGCGCAGCTTCTCCTCGGCCTCCTTCTCGCTGTCCCCGTCCCGGTGGCACACCCGCTGGATGCGGGCGTCGTGCTCGGCGCAGATAAACACCCGGACCAGCCCTTCCTTCTCCCGGAGGATGTAGTCGGCGCACCGGCCCACGATAACGCAGCTGCCCTTCTCGGCCACGGACAGTACCGCGTCCCGCTGGGCCTTGGCGGCCAGCTGCTCCACCGTGGTGCCCTGGACCCCGGACAACAGGTTCTGCTGGCCCATGACCAGGGAATAGAGGAAGCTGTTGGTAGGCTTCTCGTCGTAATTTTTCAGGAACTCGTGGCTCAGGCCGCTCTCCTTGGCGGCCACCGCCAGCAACTCCTTGTCATAATAGGGGATGCCCAAGGTCTGGGCCACCTTCTTGCCGATCTCCCGGCCCCCGCTGCCGAACTGACGGCCAATGGTGATATAGATCTCTGCCATATCTGTCACACTCCTTTGATTGGGGTAATTCTATTATACCATAAATTTTTTCCAATGGGGCAATATTTTTTTGCCGTCCATCCCTTACCCAAACCAGCCGCACCGCTCCAGGTCCACACAGCCGTCGGGGCGAAAGGGGACTCCCTCCGCCTCCAAAAGGGCCCGGTGGGTGGCCTTTCCGTCGGGGGCAAAGGCGCCGGACAGTCCCCCTTGCCGGTTCACCACCCGGTGGCAGGGCACGTCCTCCGGAGCGGCGTTCATGGCGCAGCCCACGATGCGGCTCATCCTGGGGTTGCCCAGCAGCCGGGCCAGCTGGCCGTAGGTGACCACCTTCCCATAGGGCACCTGCCGGGCCAGCTCATAGACTCTTTTAAAGGTGTTCACCCTCCCAGCCTCCTCAGCACCGCCTCAAACCAGTCGGGCAGGGGGCACTCCACCGTTATCCTCTCCCCCGTCCGGGGGTGGAGAAAAGAGAGCTTTTTGGCGTGGAGGCACTGCCCCGCCAGGCCCTTTACCGGCTTCTTCCCCCCGTAGACCACATCCCCCAGCAAAGGGTGGCCCAGAGAGGCCAAATGGACCCGGATCTGATGGGTCCGTCCCGTCTCCAGCCGGCATTTCAGATAGGTGTAGCCGGGATAACGCCCCAGCACCTCCCAGTGGGTCACCGCCCGCTTCCCTTCCGGGTGGACGGCCATTTTTTTCCGGTCCGCCGGGTGCCGGGCCAGGGGGGCGTCCACCGTGCCCGAATCCTCCCGAAAATTCCCCACCGCCACCGCGTGATACTCCCGGTAAAGGCTGTGGTCCTCCAGCTGCCCGGCCAGGGACAGGTGGGCCGGGTCGTTCTTGGCGGCGATGATAAGCCCCGAGGTATCCCGGTCGATCCGGTGGACGATGCCCGGCCGCAGCTTTCCGTTGATTCCGGATAGGCTATTTCCGCAATGATATAACAGTGCGTTTACCAGCGTCCCGTCGGGATGTCCGGCGGCGGGGTGGACTACCATGCCCACGGGCTTGTTGACCACGATGACGTCGCTGTCCTCGTAGACCACATCCAAGGGAATCTCCTGGGCCTTCGCCTCAATGGGCTCGGGGTCGGGGAGGGCCACGGTGTAGACCTCCCCCGGGGCGGTCCTCCGGTTCTTCTTCACCGCAGAGCCGCCGCAGAGCACCGCCCCCTCCTCCGCCAGCCGCTGGGCGGCGGAGCGGGTAAGGCCGGGGACCCTCCGGGCCAAAAACTGGTCTAGCCGCTCCCCCTCCCGGTCCGCTATGAGCTCAAGAGGGGTCATGTCCGGCCTCCTTGTCCTTCTCCCACAGGAACGCCACGTACACCACCATCAAAATTCCGCCCACCACCACGCAGATATCGGCCACATTGAAGACAGCAAAACGGATAAAGGTGGTCTGGAACATATCGGTGACAAAGCCCAGCAGGGCCCGGTCGATGAGGTTGCCCACCGCCCCGGCCAGGATCAAACTCAAGCACAGCCTCCCCCACTTCCCCGGGAAAAAGTCCCGCCGCAGCAGCGCCGCCACCGCCACCGAGGCCCCCAGGGACACCAGGGTCAGCACCCAGGTCATGCCGGAAAAGCTGGAAAAGGCCGCCCCGGTATTTTGGACGTAGGCCAGGTCCATCATCCCGGGAACAAAGGGGATGGCCTCCCCCAGGGGAATGTTGGCCCGGACCCACCACTTTACCACCTGGTCGATCACAACAAGGCATATGGAGAGGATATAATACAGCATGGAATATCTCCTTTGCAAAAGCTCCGCTTTAGATAAACAGGAACCCGGCCAGAGGACTCACGGCCAGGAAAAGGACTCCAAAACCCAGGAACAGGGTGCTGAGGAAGCGGCCGATCCGCCGCTCCTCCTCCACACAGAAGACCTCCGGGTCGGAGGGATCGTAGAACACCGTCACCCGCTGGCCCACCCGGAAGGGGCTGGGCCGACAGCGGTAGTGGGACCGGACCCGCATCTCCCGGCCCCCCGCTTGGTAGGTATAGACGGCTGTTCCGAAGTGGATGGCCTCCACGATCCCCCAGGAGGAGCCTTGGCACCGCACCTCCGCCTGTCTGCGCTTCCGAAGGAGCAGCCAGCCGGTGAAAAGGAAGCACAGGCCCGCGAAAAGGAACGTAAGCGCACAGAAAAGACGAATCGTGTCGGACATAAGCTCCCTCCTTGTCAAAACAAAAGATATCCGCCCCATTTCACCGGGAGGCTATACAAAAGCGAACTCTTCGCAGGGGCGCCCCCATGTGGTCGCCCCCAGGGACCACCGGAACATTTCCCCCTTGTTTCATGAACGCCACACCCCCGTAGGGGCGGCCTGCGGCCGCCCGGCGCTCACGCAGACGGTACCCCCCGTGCAAGCACAGCTCGCCCCCCACAAGTTCCTCCCATCCCCGGCAGCTGCCTCCAGAAAGTCCTTTACTCCCTCCACCCAATGGGCACCCGCTCTATCCCATCCACAGCGGCCTTGACCATACCCTCCACGTCCAGTCCGGCCTCTGCCCGCTCGCACTCTGCCCGGGTGGGCCTGAGCCGGGGGTGCTTGGGGGTAAAGACGGTACAGCAGTCCTCATAAGGGAGGATAGAGGTCTCAAAGGTGCCGATCTTCCGGGAGATGCGGACGATCTCCTCCTTGTCCATCCCCACCACCGGCCGGAAGATAGGAAGGTCGGTGACCGCCCCGGTGCAGCGCATGGCCTCCATGGTCTGGGAGGCCACCTGCCCCAGGCTCTCCCCGGTGACCAGGGCCCCCGCCCCGGTACGCTCCGCCACGGCAGCGGCGATGCGCATCATGAACCGGCGCATAAGGATCGTAAAAAGTTCCTCGGGGCAGGAGCGGCGCAGTTCCTCCTGAATGGCGGTAAAGGGGACCACATGGACCACCAGCCGCCCGGTCCAGGGAGTGAGAAGCTTTGCCAGATCCAGCACCTTCTGCTTGGCCTCCTCCGAGGTGTAGGGGTAGGAGAAAAAGTGGACCATTTCCAGGGAAAGGCCCCGCTTGGCCATCATCCAGGAGGCCACGGGGGAGTCGATCCCCCCAGAGAGAAGGCTCACTGCCCGGCCTCCCATGCCCACCGGAAGGCCCCCCGCGCCGGGCTCTACATCTCCGTGGACATAGGCGGCGTCATCCCGGACCTCCACATAGACGGTGAGGTCGGGATGGTGCATGTCGGCGGTCAGGTGTGGATAGGATTCGTCCAATTCTCCACCCAAATACTGGGCCAATTGAATGGAATTGAGGGGAAAGGTTTTGTCGGAGCGCTTACACTCCACCTTGAAGGTCCTGGCCGCCGCGATCTGGGGGGCCAAAAACTCCCGAGCGGCGGCAAGCATGGCGTCCTTGTCCTTCTCGCAGGCCCGGCTGCGGCACACCCCCACCGCACCGAAGATCCTTTTCATGGCCTCAAAGGCGGCGTCCACATCGCAGGAGGGCTCCAGGGGCTCCACGTAGGTGATGGACTGCTTGGTATATACCTTAAATTTACCCCCGCAATGCTGGAGCCGTCTTCTGGCGTTGGACATAAGCTGTTCTTCAAAGTTGTGGCGGTTCAGGCCCTTCAGTACCAGTTCGCCCAGCTTCAAAAGAATGATATCATACATGAAAAAGATTCCCCTCTGATAAAAGTCAGGGGTATTGTACCACACTTTTTAAGCTTGGGCAACAGGGGACCGGAAGGGGCTTTTTGTTGACATCCTCCGTCCCTTTGGGATATACTGGAGCCTGCGAATATGAAGATACGGAGGCTCGCCATGACGCAGCAAAAAATGAAGCGGAAAAGTCATACTTCCATTTTTCTGTCTTACTATAAGCCCCATATGTCCGTCTTCCTTTTGGATATGGCCTGCGCTCTGGGTGTGTGTCTCATCGATCTTCTCTTCCCCATCGCCTCCCGCACTGCCCTCAACGAACTGCTGCCACGGGGCCTTTTTGACGCCTTTTTTGTCCTGATGGGCATTCTTCTTCTGGCCTATCTCCTCAAGGCCGTCTTTTCCTATATCATCGGCTACTGGGGCCACCTGCTGGGGGCCCGGATCGAGACGGATATCCGCAGGGATCTTTTCCACCATATGGAGACCCTGTCCTTTTCCTTTTTTGACAAAAACCGCACCGGTCAACTGATGAGCCGGGTCACGGGGGACCTTTTTGAGATCACCGAGCTTGCCCACCACGGCCCCGAGGATCTGTTTATCTCAGTCATTACTCTGGTGGGAGCCTTCTCCATTATGCTTACCGTCCGGTGGGAGCTGGCCCTTATCGTCTTCGCTGTGGTGCCCATTTTCTTTGCCTTTACGATCATCCAGCGCCGGCGGATGAGCCGGGCCTCCGCCGAGGTAAAAAAGAAGCTGGCCATCATCAACGGGGAGGTGGAGTCCTCCATTTCGGGGATCCGCACCGCCCAGGCTTTTGCCAACGAGGAGGAGGAAAAACGGAAGTTTGGCGCGTCCAATGAACTCTTTCGGGATGCCAAACGGGATTACTACAAGGCCATGGCGACCTACCACGCGGGGATGGAGCTGTGTATGGGTATTCTGCCCGTGCTGGTCATCGCCGCCGGAGGTTTTTTTATCATTCGGGGGACCATGGACTATGTGGATCTGGTCACCTTCTCCCTCTATGTCACCACCTTTATCACACCCATCCGTAAGCTCTCCGCCTTTGTGGAGCAGTTTATGCAGGGAATGGCGGGCTTTTCCCGGTTCGTGGAGTTGATGCGCACCGAGCCCGAGGTCACCGAAGCCCCCGGCGCGGTGGACCCCGGCGTTCTGCGGGGAGATATTGATATCGACAAGGTGACTTTTGCCTACGCTCCCGATAAGCCAAACGTACTGGAGGATGTGGAACTTCACATCCCCGCCGGGGAGACAGTGGCGGTGGTGGGCCCCTCCGGGGGAGGAAAATCTACCCTGTGCCAGCTTATTCCCCGGTTCTACGACGTGACCGGCGGCGCTATCAGGGTGGATGGCAGGGATGTGCGGGAACTGACGTTGGCGGGGCTGCGGAAAAACATCGGCGTCGTCCAGCAGGACGTGTTTCTTTTCGCCGGTACCATCTTTGACAATATTGCCTACGGAAAACCGGGCTGCACAGAGGAGGAGGTCTACGCCGCCGCCAAACGGGCAGAACTTTATGACGACGTGATGGCTATGCCCCAGGGGTTCCAGACCTATGTGGGCGAGCGGGGAGTCATGCTTTCGGGAGGGCAGAAGCAGCGGGTCTCCATTGCCCGTGTCTTTTTGAAGGATCCCCCGGTGCTGATCCTGGACGAGGCTACCTCCGCGCTGGACACGGTGACCGAGCAGCGCATCCAGGGCGCCTTTGACGAGTTGGCCCGGGGCCGCACCACCCTCATCATCGCTCACCGCTTGTCCACTGTAAGGTCGGCCGGCCGGATCGCCGTCATCGACGATAACCGGGTGGTGGAATTGGGATCCTGGAAGGAACTGGTTGCCAGAAATGGAGAATTTGCCCGGCTGTGCAGGGCCCAGGAGATCTCGTGATCATGTAAGGAGGGAGAACATGCCGTATTTTTTGCTTTCCATTGCCTTGGTCGGCGTTGACCAGCTGGTAAAATGGTGGGTCCGGGGAAGCATTCCTCTGGGGACCTCTATCTCTTTTATCCCCCATTTGATGGACCTGACCTACACCCAGAATACGGGGGCGGCCTTCTCCAGCTTTTCGGGCATGACATGGCTCCTTACTCTGGTGTCCCTGGGGGCCTCCGTAGTGGTCGCCCTGCTGCTGGCCAAAAGTTATTTTCCGGGGACCTGGGGAAAGATCTCCCTCTCCCTTATCCTGGCCGGGGCGGTGGGCAACCTCATTGACCGGGCCTTTCTGGGCTTTGTTACCGATATGTTTGAAACCACCTTTATGAATTTCGCCGTCTTCAATGTGGCGGATATCTGTGTGGTGGTTGGAGGCTTCCTTATGGTTTTCTATGTGCTGCTGCTGTGGGATAAGGACAAGGAGAGCGGTCATGGAAAGGCTTGAATTGACCACCGCTGAGGCGGGGGAGCGATGCGACCAGTTTCTGGCCCGGATGGTTCCCGGCCTGACCCGGTCCGGAGCCCAGAAGCTGCTTGAGGACGGGGCGGTAACATGCGGCGGGGAGCCGGTAAAGAAAAACCGGAGGACCGCCCCTGGGGAAGCTTATTTGGTGGAACTTCCTGACGCGGGACCCATTGAGGCCCTTCCTCAAAATATTCCCCTGGACGTGGTCTATGAGGATGAAGATGTGATTGTGGTCAATAAGCCGGTGGGCATGGTAGTCCACCCGGCGGCAGGGCATCCCAATGGCACATTGGTAAACGCATTGTTATATCACTGCGGAAATAGCCTGTCTGGAATCAATGGAAAACTGCGCCCCGGCATTGTTCACCGGATCGACCGGGACACCTCGGGACTTATCATTGCCGCCAAAAGCGATACCGCTCACCTGTCTCTGGCCGGACAGCTGGAGGACCACAGTCTCTACCGGGAGTACCATGCCGTGGCCGTGGGTGGCTTTCGGGAGGATCTCGGCGCGGTGGATGCGCCTATCGCCCGGCACCCGGCGGACCGAAAGCGGATGGCCGTCGACCGGGAGAAGGGAAAGTGGGCAGTGACCCGCTGGGAGGTGCTGGAGCGGTATTCCGGCTATACCTATTTGAAATGCCGCCTGGAGACAGGCAGGACGCACCAGATCCGGGTCCATCTGGCCTCCATCGGCCACCCCCTGCTGGGAGACATGGTATACGGCGTGAAAAAACCGGTCCCCGGACTGGCAGGCCAGTGCCTCCATGCCAAAAGGCTGAGCTTTGTTCACCCCCGGACGGGGAAACGGCTGGAGGTGGAGTGCCCCCTGCCGGACTGGTTTGAAGCGGTCAAAAAGAGGCTTCAAAACCGGTAGGGACTTGACTTTGGGAAGGGACGCCATACCTTTGGGGGAAGGCTACAAGCAAAGGGCGGGGAACGAACTTTTTTGTTCCCTATCAGACATAGAGCCGCAGGGCGGAGGGCTACCCCTTCCGTCCTGCGGCTCTAATAGATATGGGCGTACCGCCCGGTGGGCCCTATATGGACCCGGCAAAAACTTTATCTTCGCTCCAGGGCGGCGCGAAGGCGGTCGGCGTGTTCCCGGTCCTCTTCCGCCAGGGCCAGGTATAATTGGGCCAGGCAGGGGTCCGTGACCGCTTGGGCGGCCTCCATCAGCGCTGCCGCCTGGTGCTGCTCTGCCCGAAACCCTGCCCGGAGGGCCAGGGCTCTGGTTTTAGGAAGGGGCGGCGTGGTGGAGGTGGAAAGGAGATATTCCTGCCCTAAAATAAGGAACCGGGCAGCCAAAAGGCGGCGCAGCTGCCGGTCCTTGCGGGTGGTCAGGGAAGAAAAGATCCCACGCCCTCCCATGCGCCGGGACAGCGCTCTGTATGTACGCCGGTTTTCTTCGCACTCCCGGATCAATTCCTCCAGCCGGGGAAGTTCCCCCATGCTGGCCTCGCCCAGGCAGGGGATGGACTGGGGCGTCTGCTGACAGGGCAGGGGTGAAAGGGGCGCCCGCACCAGGGGCTGGGGGGTCGGGGAAAGGTCCTCGAGTGGGTCCAGCGTAAAGGGGCAGTCAGGCCGGTCCTGAGGCATCACACGGCTCCAGACACGTTGAAAGGCAGCCTGATCCAATTCCATGGCAGTCTCGTTCATGGGCAGTTCCCTCCTTTGCCCATCCTATGCAAAAACGAAAAAAAGGGCCACAAAGAAAAAAGAGTTGACAAGGAGAGCATATTTGGATATAATAACTCTTGCCTTTTCGGACGATTAGCTCAGCTGGTATGAGCATCCGCTTGACGTGCGGGAGGTCACAGGTTCAAGTCCTGTATCGTCCACCAAACGCCTGAGCGAGAATTGTCTCAGGCTATATGCGGGCATAGCTCATCTGGTAGAGCGCCACCTTGCCAAGGTGGAGGTAGCGAGTTCGAGCCTCGTTGCCCGCTCCAAAAAGCAGTACCTACCGTTAGGTGCTGCTTTTTTTATACACAGGGCGAACCTGCGCCCCTTCTACTTTTGATCGACCCCACTTATATTGCCCCAGGGAGGAACCTATGAGCGGAAAAGAAGAATTTATGGAGATCTTTCGGGAAAATATCCACCGGGAGGGCGCCGACGCCCTTCTGGATTACCTGGAAAACAAGTCCGATTTCTTTACCTGCCCTGCCTCGGCCCGGTACCACGGGGCCTATGCCGGAGGGCTGTGTGACCACAGCCTCAACGTCTACCACTGTCTTAAGGACTACCTGGCCCGGGAACGGGTCCAAGAGCTCTACGGGCTGGAGGTCTCCCCCGAGAGCGTCGCCATTGCCGCTCTGCTCCATGATCTCTGTAAGGTGGGGTGCTATAAGGCGGGGACCCGAAACGTGAAGAACGAGGTCACGGGAGCCTGGGAGAAGGTGCCCACCTACTTCTTTGAGGACCCCCTGCCCTATGGTCATGGGGAAAAATCCGTCTACATCATCTCCGGCTTCATGAAGCTGAAACGGGAGGAGGCCATGGCCATCCGCTGGCACATGGGCTTTTCCGGGGATGAGGATAAGCGTCTGGTGGGTCAGGCCATGGAGAGATACCCGCTGGCCTTTGCTCTCAGTGTGGCGGATATGGAGGCCACCTATTTTCTGGAAGGGGAGGAACATGCCTGATGGAGGATAAAAACGCGCTGGGTGTGGCCCCGGTGGGACGGCTGATGCTGAAGCTGGCCATCCCCGCCGTGGTGGCCCAGCTCATCAACGCCCTTTATAACATTGTGGACCGGATGTATATCGGCCACATGGAGGAGGTGGGGGACCTGGCCCTGACGGGGCTGGGGATCTGCTTCCCCATCATCATCTTTATCTCCGCCCTGTCCGCACTGGCGGGGGTGGGGGGCGGCTCCCGGGCCGCCATCCGCATGGGAGAGAAGGACATTGACGGGGCGGAGGCCATTTTGGGTGGCTGCACCGCTCTGCTGCTGGTGATGGCCCTGGCTGCCACCGCTCTGTTCCAGATTTTTCGGGACCCTCTGCTTTTGCTGTTTGGGGCCAGTGAGAATACCCTCCCCTATGCCAGCGGCTATCTGTCGGTGTACCTGTGGGGCACGGTATCGGTGCTGTTCTCTCTGGGACTTAATAACTTCATCACTACCCAGGGCTTTGCCACCTTCTCCATGCTGACGGTGGTCATCGGGGCGGTGTGCAACATCATCCTGGACCCCATTTTCATTTTCGGTCTCCGTATGGGGGTGCGGGGGGCGGCCCTGGCCACCATCCTGTCCCAGACCGTGTCAGCGGTGTGGGTGGTGGCCTTCCTGCTGGGGAGGCGGACCCTGCTGAAGCTGCGGGTAAGGCACCTGCGTCTGAAGGCCTCGGTACTTCTTCCTGTGGTGGCCATCGGGGTGTCCCCCTTTATCATGCAGTCCACCGAGAGCCTGGTGAGTATTTCCTTCAATTCCTCTCTGCGAAACTACGGCGGAGACTTATACGTGGGGGCTATGACCATCGCCTCCTCGGTGATGCAGGTGAGCACTATGCCCCTCCACGGCCTGGCCCAGGGGGCTCAGCCCATCGTCGGCTTTAACTATGGGGCGGGGAACTTTGAGCGGGTAAAAAAGGCCTTTCGCCTTCTCCTGGTGAGCTGTGTTGCCTGCACGGTGGTCGTCTGGGCCCTGGTGGAGCTGTTTCCCGACATGTTTATCGCCGTCTTCAACAACAAGCCTGAGCTGGTGGATGTGGCCCGGCGGACCCTGCGGGTCTACTTTGCCGGCATCTTTATGTTCGGCATCCAGTCCTCCTGCCAGCAGACCTTCGTAGCCCTGGGGCAGGCCAAGATCTCCCTGTTTCTGGCTCTGCTCCGGAAGATCATCCTGCTGATCCCCCTGATTTTCATCCTGCCCCAGTTCCTGGCGGACAAGGTTTTCGCCGTGTGGCTGGCCGAACCGGTAGCCGACATCCTGGCCGCCGCCACTACGGGGATCATGTTTGCCCGCCGCTTCCCCAAAATTCTGAAGCGCCGGGAAGAGGAGCTGGAAAAGTAAAAAACCAAAACCAAAAGGCTAAGAGCGAGGCGTCCGGCAGAGCCGGACTGTTTGAATGGACCGCCTTCGGCGGACTCCAGTCAAATCGCTTTTAGCCTTTTGCTTTTTAATGTTTCATTTTAACTGATCCACGCGCTTCCTACAACAACGTCTCCCTCGTAAAATACCGCCAGCTGTCCCGGGGTGGGAGCCCGGACGGGGGCGTGGGCCTGGACCAGAACGCCCTTTTCCTGGGGAATAAGGGTGCAGGGGACCTCCGACTTGGAGTGGCGGAACCGGGCGGTCACCTCCCGGGAGCCCTCCAGGCCCTCTATGGCGATCCAGTTGGGTTCCCTGCAGAATATCTCCTCCCGAAAGAGGTCGGAGCCGTCGGAGAGGGTGACCGTATTCGTTTCCGGGTCGATGGCCGATACATAGTAGCGGTGGGGCCCCGACACCCCCAGCCCCCGGCCCTGGCCCAGGGTGTAGCGGTGGATACCCTTGTGACGGCCCAGCACTGTGCCATCGGGGGCGATAAAGTCCCCGGGGGGACAGCTTTGGCCTCGGTCCTCCAGCCACTGGCCGTAATCGTCGCCGGGGATAAAGCAGATCTCCATGCTGTCCGGCTTCTCCGCCACAGGGATGCCGAAGGCCCGGGCCATCTCCCGGACCTCCCGTTTGTCATACTC
>CATJWI010000093.1 GCA_949744075.1 uncultured Eubacteriales bacterium
CCAGTGGGCGGCGATGCCGTATTCGGCGGTGTTATGCATCTCCTGGGTGCGGATCTGGACCTCGAAGGGCACCCCCTCCTGGCCGATGACGGTGGTGTGAAGGGACTGGTAGCCATTGGGCTTGGGGGTGGAGATATAGTCCTTGAACCGGCCCAGCACGGGGTTGAACATATCGTGCATACAGCCCAGTACATAGTAGCAGGTGGGCACGTCCAGGACGATGACCCGGAAGGCGTAGAGATCAAAGATCTCATCCAGGGTCTTGTTCTGGGCGTACATCTTCCGGTAGATGGAGTAGATATGCTTCACCCGGCCATAGACCTTGCAGTGGATGTTCTCCTCGGTCATCCGATCCTGGATCTTCTTCTGGATACCCGCCATAAACTCCTCGTGGGCGGAGGAGCGGACAGAGAGCTCATCGGCGATCTCCTGATAGCCCACCGGGTCCAGGTATTTGAGGGAGGTATCCTCCAGTTCCCACTTGATGCGCTGCATGCCCAAGCGGTGGGCGATGGGGGCGTAGATCTCCATGGTCTCCAGGGCCTTTTCCCGCTGCTTCTTGGCCGACTGGTACTCCATGGTGCGCATGTTGTGGAGCCGGTCGCAGATCTTGATAAGGATCACCCGGATGTCCTTGGCCATGGCCATGAACATCTTCCGCAGGTTCTCCATCTGCTCCTCTTCCTTAGAGGTATACTGCATCTTGGTGAGCTTGGTGACGCCCTCCACCAGCATGGCCACCGGCTCCCCGAACTGCTTGGCGATGTCCTCGTGGGTGGCGCCGGTGTCCTCGATAACGTCGTGGAGGAGGGCGGCGATGATGGAGTCGGTGTCCAGCTCCAGCTCGGCCACGATCTCAGCCACCGCCAGGGGGTGGATAATATAGGGCTCCCCGCTCTTGCGCAGCTGTCCGGAGTGGGCGTTGTCGGCAAAGGAAAAGGCCGCGAACAGCCTCTGGGCATCCAGGGTGGGGTTATAAGCCTTGATCTTGTCCTCTAGGGCTTGGTATCGCTCTAAGATGGGGTCCATATCCGTACCTCCTATCGGGAGAGAGTAAAGAGTGGAGATGCAGTGTCCGGCAAAGCCGGACTATTTATAATAGCCGCCTGCGGCGGCACAATGTCTTCACTCTCCTATCTGCGCATTTTCTATCAGTCTGCGCAGCTCTTTCATAATTTCCGCCTCCTCCAGGTCTACCTTCTCCCCGCCATCCCCCACCTGGATGCGCAGGTGGTCGGCGGCCTTTTCCACCTGGATCAGCCCCCGGTCGTGGAAAACTTCCAGACAGACCTGGGTGCGCATGAAGACCTCCCGCCCCCCGCACAGCCGGGCCACGCTCCGGGCCAGGCGCTGGGCCGTGTCCTCGATGACGCCCTCCTCCCGGCGGGAGCGCAGGTACCGCCACAGGTTGGCAAACTCCTGCCGGGTGGGCAGCAGGGCGGCCGCCTCCCCGGCGGTCAGGGGCTCCCCGGCCATGAGCCGGCGGAACAGTTCCTCCTCCGCCTGGGCCCGGGTCCGGGCCGGGCGCATATCGCACAGCTGGAGCTGGATGTTCCGCCAACCCCGGTACTCGTTGATCTGAGGGTAGAAGCACACGTCCACCCGCTGGCTGTCCCCCAGGCCGAATTCCTCGGGGGAGGCGGAGAAAAAGATGGCGTCCAGATTCTTCCCCCCCGCCGCCAGCTTCAGCTTCATGTGCTTGCCGTTGCCCACCTGAGTGAGCCCCGCCAGGCCGCACCGGTCCAGCCGAAACACGGGCTTGGGATTTCCCGGCCCATAGGGCTCCAGCAGGGCCAGCTCCTCCACCTCAGGCTGGCTCAACAGGGCCGGGTCCTCCAGCACGCAGTCCACCGTCAGGGCGCTGCCCGCCGCCTTCTCCACCCGGTCCCTCCGGGTCAGGTCGTTGACCCGGCTGCGGAAGGCAGGGATATTCTCCTCCAAAATGGTGAAGCCCGCCGCCAGCTCGTGGCCGCCGTAGGCCTCCAGCAGGTCGGCACAGCCCTCCAGCAGATGGAACAGGTTCACCCCGCCGTAGGACCGGCAGGAGCCCTTCCCCCGGCCCTCCTGGAGGCAGATCATAAAGGCGGGGGCGGCGTATTTTTCCGTGAGCCGGGAGGCCACGATGCCCACCACCCCTTGGTGCCAGGTCTCCCCCGACAGCACCAGGGCGTCCCGCTCCCCCTCGGGCAGGGCGTCCACCAGCAGGTCGCACTGGGAAAAGATATCCCCCTCCAGCTCCTGCCGCTGGCGGTTCAGGGCGCACAGCTCCCTGGCCAGCTCCTCCCCCCGGCCGGGGGCCTCGGTCAGCAGCAGCTCCAAAGCCACCTCAGAGCAGCCCATTCGCCCGGCGGCGTTGATCCGGGGGGCCAGGGTGTAGCCCACCGAGATGGAGGACAGGGCCTTGCCCATGGCCCCCGACTCTATGAGCAGGGCCCGCAGGCCGGGGCGCCTGGTCTCGGGCAGGGCCTTGAGCCCCCGGCGGACAATGGTGCGGTTTTCATCGGTGAGGGCCATCACGTCGGCCACGGTGCCCAGGGCGGCCAGGTCGGCGCAGCCCTCCAGCAGCTCCTCGATCCGCGACCGCCCCGCCAGGGCCATGCAGACCTTCAGGGCCACCCCCACCCCCGCCAGCTGCTTGAAGGGGTAGGGGCAGTCCGGCCGGTGGGGGTCCACCACCGCCGCGGCGGCGGGGAGGACCTCCTTGCACTCGTGGTGGTCGGTAATGATGACCTCCAGCCCCAGGTCCTTGGCGTACTCGGTCTCCTCCACGGCGGTGATGCCGCAGTCCACGGTGACCACCAGCCTGGCCCCTTGGCCGGCCAGCCTCTCCACTGCCCCCCGGTTCAGGCCATAGCCCTCCTCCAGCCGGTTGGGGATGTAGGGGATCACCGTTCCTCCCTCCCCCCGGAGAAAGCCGGTGAGCAGGCAGGTGGCGGTAATGCCGTCTACGTCGTAGTCCCCATAGACGGCGATGGTCTCCCCCCGGTCCAGGGCCTGTCGGAGCCGGGATACCGCCCGGTCCATGTCCTTCATCTCCATGGGGTCGTGAAGGGGGTGCTCCTCAAAGAGGAACCGCCGGGCCTCCTCCGGGTCGGTGACTCCCCGGGCGGCGAGCACCCGGGCGCACAGGGCGGGGATCCCCGCCCGCTCCAGGGCCGCCTCCCCCGGCTGGGGGGGGCGGTCATTCCATTGTTTGTATTTCATGCCTGTCCACTCTCTCATGCCCATATAGGGGCGAAATCAAACGATTAACTTATATTATATCAAATTCGGAAGTGGGAAACAATCTTTTTTTCTTTGCCTGCCCGCTCTTGGGACACGCAGACCCTTTTCCTTCGTATTTGACATTGTTTTATAAAAATGATACAATAAAATTCTCATGAAAGCCCAATATTTTTGTCAGAAAGGACGATGAAGCATATGAACAGGAAAAAATGGATATCCCTGGTCCTGGCAGCGGCTCTGACCCTGTCTCTGGCCGCACCCGCCATGGCCGCAGAGGGGCCCGCCCCCTGGTACGCCGAGGCCCAGGCCTACGTCACCGAGAAGGACCTCATGACCGGCACGGAGAACGGCTTCGACCCGGAAGCCCCCGTGACCCAGGCCACGGTGCTCCAAACCCTCTACAACCTGGAGGGCAAGCCCGCCGCCACCGGGGAGGGAGAGTGGTATACCGACGCAGTGAACTGGGCCGGCGCCCTGGGCCTCACCGAGGCCAAGGACTTTGCCGACGCCGTCATTACCCGGGAAGAGGTCTCCGCCCTGCTGGAGACCTATTGCGCCGCCAAGGAGAGCGACCCCCAGGGCCTCATGGTGGGCAATGAAAACGGGGAGCAGATGGCGGACAAGGAGCTGACCCGGGCCGAGTTTGCCCAGATCCTGGTCCGCCTGGCCGCCAAAGAGCTGCCGGTCTACGGGGCGGTCCTGCCCCTTCAGATCCTGGCCACCTCCGACCTCCACGGCTGGTTCGTCCCCTGGGACTTCTCCGAGGACGTCCCCTCCACCCGAGGCAGCCTCACCTACCTGGCCACCCTCATCAAGGCCCGCCGGGAAGAGAACCCCAACACCATCCTGGTGGACTGCGGCGACACAGTCCAGTCCAACTACGTGGAGTATTTCATCGACCACGAAAAGAACCCCATGCTGACGGCTATGAACGCCCTGGGCTACGACGTGTGGACCTTCGGCAACCACGAGTATAACTTCAGCCTTTCCCAGCGGCAGGCCCTGGTGGACCAGTTCCAGGGCGCGGCCCTGTCGGGCAACGTGTTTATGAAGGACTCCGGCGAACCCTACCTCCCCGCCACTGCCGTGGTGGAACGTGGCGGCGTGAAGGTGGGCTTCGTGGGCATGACCACCCCCCTCATCGTAGAGTTCGAAAAGGGCAAGACCTCCCTGGACGAGGTGGAGGTCCGCAGCCCCCTGGACTGCATCGGCAAGGCCATTGAGGACCTGAAGGCCCAGAACGTAGACGCCATCGTGGGCCTTATCCACGAAGGCCTGGAGGAGGAGAACAGCGTCCCCGGCTCGGGCACCAAGGACCTGGCCGAGGCCTTCCCCGACTTTGACATCATTATCAGCGGCCACGCCCACGCCGCCGTGGAGAGCGAGACGGTGAACGGCGTGCTGCTCTGTGAGCCCAACTACAACGCCCGCAGCCTCTCCGCCCTGCACCTGGCCTTCGCCGAGACCGAGGAGGGCTGGAAGCTGGTGAACAAGTCCGCCAAGCTCCTCTCCGCCGGCAGCGTGGAGGACCCGGAGATGGTGGAGCTCATGAAACCCTATCAGGAGGAGCTCTCCGCCCACGTCAACACCCCCATCGGCCAGCTCATCAACAAGGACCTGGTAACTCCTGAAGAGATCCCCGGCTCCGGCGCGGCCAACATGGGCTCGGTGCCTATGCTCAACCTGATGAGCACCGCCGGCATCTTCTACTCCGGCGCCGACTTCACCATCTACAACCCCACCTACGAGAACCCCGGCTGCACCGTGGGCGGCATCAGTATCAAGGACATCTCCTCCGGCTACCAGTTCACCGGCGGCGAGGTCAGCGTCTACCCCATCACCGGCGCCCAGCTGAAGACCCTGCTGGAGTGGGTGGCCGGCTACTACAACACCTGGCAGGAGGGCGACCTCACCGTCAGCTTCGACCCCGTCCGCCGGGAGTCCAAGTACAGCACCAACTTTGTGGGCGGCGGCATTGTCTACACCGTGGACGTGACTCAGGAGGTAGGCAGCCGCATCCAGGGCCTTGCCCTGATCGTCAAGGACGAGGCCGGCAACCCCACCTTTGACAAGGATGGCGCCCTCATCACCACCCCCATCGAAGACGACACCCCCCTGAACATGGGCGCCCACGACTACTACGTCCGCCAGTGGGTGGCCGAGGGCGGCTGCTGGGAGGGCCAGACCCTCACCGCCACCTACTCCACCAGCGATGAGTTCGGCGACGACGGCACCGTCCGGAACCTGACCATCCGCTACATCAAGGAGTACCTGAAGGGCGTAGTGAACGGCGACAAGTACGACTATGTCAGCTGGTCGGTGTCCTCTGGCATCGACAAAACCAGCGAGGCCTATCAGAAGATGCTCCAGCAGCTCTCTGACGGCACCATCCAGGTCCCCTCCTCCGAGGCCGGCCGCACCAACATCGCCCCCATCACCGAGGCCGATCTGAAGTAAGGAAAACCTACACCATAAAAACCCAACGCCCGCCGGGAAGCAACCCCTTCCCGGCGGGCGCCATCATATTCCCCTATCATTACGGGGCCCCAAAGAGCCCAGATCCGTCCCCCATCCAACATCCCCATAGGGGCGGCCCCAAGTGGCCGCCCGCGCCCTCTCACCTCCCCCCGTCATTGCAAGGGCCCGAAAGGCCCGTGGCGATCCCTTTTTCTTCTTGCAAAGGCGGCACCACGTTTAGCCACTTCCCCTTCTATCCCTCCCCCCTCCTGCATAAACTGCTCCAGAACCAAAGAATCAACAGGAGGGACAAGCGATGAAAGGATCATTCTGGACCCGGGTATTCCGCCAGGCCATAGCCGTCTGCCTGGCCGCGATCGCCCTGTGGCTGCTGCTGGCGGGGGCGGGAGCCGGGGCAGCGGAAAATTTGGAGGCTGTCGCCGCCAACGCGGACTTTGTCACCGCCGCCCTCCGGACCGAGCTGGGCCCGGAACACCCCCTCTCCCTCTGGCAGCAGTTGGCCATCAGCCAATCCCCGCTGCTGGAGCGCAATTGGTTTTCCCAGGACCTCCCCACCCCCTCGGAGGAGCCTCTGCCCAACGCCCAGCCCGCCCCGGACCACGACGACGAGGAGGAGCTCCCCCAAACCACCTCCGCCCCCGGGGACATCGTGGAGCGGACCCTGGTGCCCACCACCTCCCAGGGCTACGCCACCGGAGGGGGGCTCTACCTCTATAACCGCACCGACCGGCCCGTGGACCTGGCCGCCGCCCTCTCCCAGCCCCTGAGCTTCACTCTGGCTCCGGCCCAGGCTGGCCCCCAGCTGCTCATCATCCACACCCACACCACCGAGGCCTACACCCCCGACGGCACCGACGTCTACACCCCCAGCGACAACAACACCCGCACCCTGGAGGAGGAGTACAACATGCTCCGGGTGGGGGACGAGATGGAGCGTGTCTTCACCGAGATGGGCCTCAGCGTCATCCACGACCGGGGGATCTACGACTATCCCAAATATAACGGCTCCTACACCCGCTCCGGCCCGGCAGTGGAGCACTACCTGGAGCAATATCCCACTATAAAGCTGGTACTGGACGTCCACCGGGACGCCTTGGCAGGCAGCGACGGCACCATCTACAAGGCGGTGACCGCGGTGGACGGTTCAAAGACCGCCCAGATCATGCTGGTGGTGGGCACCGGGGAGAGCCACCCCAACTGGCAGGAGAACCTGGCCCTGGCGGCCAAGCTCCAAAAGAGCCTGGACACCCTCTACCCCACCCTGGCCCGGCCCATAGCCCTGCGCCAGTCTGCCTACAACCAGGACCTGTCCCCCGGCTTCCTTCTGGTGGAGGTGGGCAGCCACGGAAACACCCTCCAGGAGGCCCTGGCCGGGGCCCGGACCTTCGCCCGGTGCGCCGGGGCGGTATATCTCTCTTTGGTAGAGGATGGATAAGGGCTCATATTTCCTTTCCCCGGCACATATATCTTTCCCAGGACGAAGGTATGGGGGAGTGTTGCGTGTGAAAGGGAACATGGAGGAGCGGGCCGTAGGGCTTGCCCAGTACATCATAGAGAACCGGGCCACCGTCCGGGCCGCCGCGTCAAAGTTCGGGGTAAGCAAATCCACCGTCCACAAGGACCTCAGCGAGCGGCTGCCCGGGTTCAACCGGCCCCTCTACCTCCAGGCCAAGGCCGTCCTGGAGGAGAACAAGGCCCAGCGCCACATTCGGGGCGGCATCGCCACCCGGAGGAAGTATAAAGGCACCTGAAAACTTCATAAAAAGTTAAAGTGCAAGCCCTCCTTCCCGTGGTATGATAGAGAAAAACCGGGAAGGAGGGCGAACCATGACAACCACAAAACAGCGCAGGAGGCGTTCCCGCCCCCCGCGTCCGGCCCTCCCCAGGCCGCCTCTGGGGCCCGCCGCCGCTCTCTTTCTCCTGGCCCTGACAGTGTCCCTCCTGTTTCCGGTCCAGTCCAAGGGCCTGAAGGTCCCGGTCCCCGAGACCCTGCCCCCCTGGATCCGGGAGGAGCTGCTGCCCGTCAACGACTGGTCCCGGCCGGGCGCCGCCATGGAGGCGGTCAACGGCATCGTGGTCCACTACGTAGGCAACCCGGGCACCACGGCAGAGCAGAACCGGAGCTATTTCGCCAGCCTGGCCCAGAGCCACGAGACTTACGCCAGCAGCAATTTCATCATCGGCCTGGAGGGGGAAATACTGCTCTGCGTCCCCATCGGGGAGGTGGCCTACTGCTCCAACGACCGGAACGGGGACACCCTGTCCATCGAGGTCTGCCACCCCGACGAGAGCGGGCAGTTCACCCAGGCCAGCCGGGATTCTCTCATCCGGCTCATCACCTGGCTCCAGGAATTTTACGACCTGGGCCCGGAGCAGGTGATCCGGCATTACGACGTAATGGGAAAGCTGTGCCCCCGGTACTATGTGGAGCACCCCGAGGAGTGGGAGCGGCTCCGGGGAGAGCTAAGGACCAAGGATCAAACCTAAAAAAGGGGCCATGCGGGATGAAAACACCGCATGGCCTCTTTTTTATATCTCAGTTTTCCTTCCCCCGGGGATGGCACACATCATGCCCCGGGCACTGGTCGCAGCCGCAGGAGCAGCCGCCCTTTCCCAGTTTCCGGTTGTGGACCCCCCGGGCGATGACGGCCACAAAGGCGGCCAGCACCACGAGTCCCACCAAAACAGTGGAAAGATTAGGCATCCCAAAAACCTCCTTACCGTGCCGCCGCCGCGGCCACAGAGCTGACGGTGTGCCGGCTCTCACCGTACCGGTTCTTCCGCACCAGCAGATAGATCATCCCCGCCAGGCACACCAGGGCGGCCACGGTGCCCAGGCCAAAGCCCACCTGGCCCAGCAGCAGCCCGCCCAGCTGGTAGACCACCAGGGACGCCACATAGGCCAGACCACACATATACCCGATGGCGGCAAAGGTCCACTTGGCGCTGTTCATCTCCCGCTTGATAGCGCCCATAGCGGCAAAGCAGGGGGCGCACAGGAGATTGAAGATCATAAAGGAGTAGGCGGTGAGGCCCGTAAAGGCCAGGCCGATCTGGGCGGCGAAGTTGCTGCCCGGGAACAGGACATGGAAGGTGGACACCACGTTCTCCTTGGCGATAAGCCCGGTGACGGTAGCCACAGTGGACTGCCAGTTGCCGAAGCCCAGCGGCGCGAAGAGCCAGCACCCCGCCCCGCCGATGGCGGCCAGGATAGAGGCGTCGGAGTCTTCCACCATCTGCAGGGCACCGTCCACGAACCCGAAGCCCTGGAGGAACCAGAGGATAATGGAGGAGCACAGGATCACAGTCCCCGCCCGCTTGATAAAGGACCAGCCCCGCTCCCAGGTGGCCCGCAGCACGTTGCCCACAGCGGGCACATGATACTGGGGCAGCTCCATGACAAAGGGCGCCGGCTCCCCGGCAAAGGCCCTGGTCTTCTTCAGCAGGATACCCGAGAGGATGATGGCCGCCACCCCGATGAAGTAGGCCGAGGTAGCCACCAGGGTCTTGTTCCCCCCGAAGAGGGCCCCGGCAAACATGGCGATGATGGGCATCTTGGCCCCGCAGGGGATAAAGCAGGTGGTCATGATGGTCATCCGCCGGTCCCGCTCGTTCTCAATGGTCCGGGAGGCCATGACCCCCGGCACCCCGCAGCCGGTTCCCACCAGCATGGGGATAAAGCTCTTGCCGGAGAGGCCGAACTTCCGGAAAATACGGTCCATGATAAAGGCGATCCGGGCCATATAGCCCACGTCCTCCAGGATAGAGAGGAGAAGGAACAGCACCAGCATCTGGGGCACAAAGCCCAGCACAGCGCCCACGCCTCCGATGATGCCGTCCACGATGAGCCCGGACAGCCAGTCGGCGCACTGGATGCTCTCCAACCAATTCCCCACCATCACAGGGATACTGTCCTGCCAACGGCCATAGTCGTTGGGGTCGGGCTCCTCCACCAAAAGGGCCTCCTGATAGACCTCCTCGCTGAGGGCGATCTCATCGGTGGTGCCCTCGTCGTCGTCGTAGAGGTAGGCGGTGGTCTCCCCAGCCTCCCAGGCCTCGATGATGACGCCGGCCTCCTCAAAGGCCCCGGCGTCGTCCTCATAGCCGTCCCCGCCGCTCAGGAACCAGCCGTCCCCGAAAAGCCCGTCGTTGGCCCAGTCGGTGGCCCGGGTACCCAAGGCCAAGTCGGAGCCCCCCATGGCGATGGCGTAGACCAGGAACATCACCGCCACAAAGATGGGCAGGGCCAGAACGCGGTTGGTGACCACCCGGTCGATCTTGTCGGATACGGAAAGGGAGTGCTTGGCCGCCTTCTTCTTCACCGAGCGGTCCACCACCCCGCTGATGTAAGCGTAGCGCTGGTTGGTGATGATGCTCTCAGCGTCGTCGTCCAGCTCCGCCTCGCAGTCGGCGATATGCTGCTCCAGGTGGGCCTTCAGGTCCTGGGACAGCTTCAGCTCCTCCATGACCTTTTCATCCCGCTCAAAGAGCTTGATGGCGTACCACCGCAGATAGCGGTCGTCCACCTTGCCCTCAATGGACTCCTCAATATGGGCCACAGCGTGCTCCACCGACCCGGTGAACACGTGGGGCAGCTCCCCCCGGGTCTTGGCCCGGGCCAGCCGGAGGGCGGCCTGAGCGGCCTCCATCCCCCCCTCGTTCTTCAGGGCCGAGATGGATATGACCTCGCAGCCCAGGGCCTGGCCCAGCTTTTGAAGGTCGATCTGGTCCCCGTTTTTCCGCACCAGGTCCATCATGTTCACCGCCACCACCACAGGAAGCCCCAGCTCGATGAGCTGGGTGGTGAGGTACAGGTTCCGCTCAATATTGGTGCCGTCCACGATGTTCAGGATGGCGTCGGGCTTCTCATTGACCAGATACCCCCGGGCCACCACCTCTTCCAGGGTGTAAGGGGACAGGGAATAGATGCCGGGCAGGTCCTGGATGATCACATCCTTCTGTCCCTTCAGCCTGCCCTCCTTCTTTTCCACCGTGACCCCGGGCCAGTTTCCCACGTACTGGCTGGAGCCGGTGAGGGCGTTGAACAAGGTGGTCTTGCCGCAGTTGGGGTTGCCCGCCAGGGCAATTTTGATCTCCATACAGATCCTCTCCTCTCTCCGTTTGTCTCCCGCCCCCGTCCGGGGCGGATATGGTCCATTTTGTTACCCATCGCTAACTCACGGGCAAAATTGTTTACGCCAGCTCGATCATCTCCGCATCGGCCTTCCGCAGGGACAGCTCATAGCCCCGCACGTTCAGCTCCATGGGGTCTCCCAGGGGGGCTACCTTCCGCACCAGGATCTCGGTGCCCCTGGTAATGCCCATGTCCATGATCCGGCGCTTCACCGCGCCCTCTCCATGGAGCCTGGCCACGGTGACGGTCTCGCCCACCTTGGCGTCCTTTAAGGTCTTCATCGCGCTCTCTCCTTTCCTCTCAATGAAACTTCTTCAAACCATGATCCGGTTGGCCATAGTCCTGTCCAACGCCACCCGGCTGTCCTTGACCTGTAAGATCAGGTTTCCGGCCAGCTCGCTGACCACCGTGACGGCCCCATCCACCACAAAGCCCAGCTCGGCCAAATGCTGGCGGACTTCGTCCTTTCCGGTGATCTTCCGGATGATAACAGTCTCTCCCGGCTTCGCCATTGACAACGGCATCAAAAGGACCTCCTCCTTGGCTCCAGCGGTTAGTTTCCGCTAACAGATGGGGCAAAACTTAGGGTTAGTCAAAACTAACCCCTGCAGTGTATAGAGTTTACCTCTGCTAACTGAATTTGTCAAGCCCCTTTTGAAAATTTTTTAACAGGGCCCAAAAAAGCGCCGCCCGGATCCTCGGGCGGCGCCTTCCTATTTCAGCCGATCAATCGATCTCATAATCCTTCCCAAACTTCAAGTGATTGAAGTCGATCCGCTGGGTGGGGGAATCGTCCGTTTCCTCCTCCGGCTCTTCCCCCCCGTCCTCCTCATGGAGCAGCACCGGCCCCCGCCTCAGCTCCTGGTAAAGGCTGTCCTCCTCCAGGGGCTCCATGGCCTCCTCTTCCTCCTGGGCCGCCGCGGGCTGCCGGGGGATGGTGGGCTCGTCGTCCTCCTCTTCCGGAGTGGGGACCTCCTCCACCGCCTTCTCCACGGCGGAGCCGATGTCGCTGGCCACGGCGGCCACCGGATCGGGCTTGGGCACCGAGGCGTTGAGCCGGGACAGACTGGACAGGTAGGTCATTTCGTTCTCGTAAAGCTCCTTGAGCTTGGCGATATAGGCGGTGGTGGCGTTCTGGGCGGCGGTGAGCCGCAGCTGCTCGCTCTCCACCTCCTGGCGGATGGAGGCGATCTTATCCTTTGCCTCCCGCTCAGCGGTGTCCAAAATGGTATCCGCCTGCTCCTGGGCCTCGGCCACCATCTGGTCGGCCACCTTCTGGGCGGAGAGCATGGCCTTGCGCATGGCCTCTTCGGTGGAGCGGTACTCCTCGATCTTGTCCGCCAGCACCTTCATCTTGGCCTTCAGCGTAGCGTTCTCCTTGTAGAGAGAGGTATAGTCGGCGGTGACCAGGTCCAAAAACTCGTCCACCATGGCCATGTTGTACCCGCCAAAGGACGCCTTGGCAAAGGCGTGCTCGGCCACTTCCTGAGGAGTCAGCATGCTTCATCCCACTCTTTCTATGTAGTGTATTTCGTGCACGGCGGGCAGATGGGGACATCCTCCCCTACAGGAGCGATCCTCCGGGGCGGTCCCTTAAAAGTATAGCCCGTTGTTCTCCAGCTCGTCGATCAGGTCCCCTAAAATGTCCACATTGTAGGGGGTGATGATATAGGTGCTGAGGGCCACCTTCTTCACCTTGCCCTCCTGGGCGTAGGCCGCGCCGGAGAGGAAGTCCAGGATCCTCCGGGCCACCTCCTTGCTGGTCTGCTCCATGTTGAGCACCACCGTGCGCTTCTCCCGCAGGTGGTCGGCGATCTCGGCGGCGTTCTCGAACCGGTCGGGCTTCACCAGCACCACCTGGAGCTGGGTGGTGGTGTGGATATTCACCACCTTGTTGCTCCGCCGCTGGGGCTGCTCGCTCTCAAAGGCGGGGGTCAGCTCCTGCCGGGCCGTGGCCTTCTCCCGCACCGCCGTCCGGTCCAGCCGTCCGGTGCCCATGGTGTCGTAATCGTCAAAGCCATCGTCCTCTTCCTCGTCCTCGTAAGGCCGGGCGATCCGCTTCAGCTCATCGAAAAGTCCCATAAGAAGGTTCCTCCTCAGAAATTCTCTCCGCCTGATCCCTTAGGGGTGCATGGGAGGCCGGGCGCCAAACAGGGCGGTGCCCACCCGAACCAGGGTGGCCCCCTCCCGTACCGCGTCGGCATAGTCGTCGCTCATACCCATGGAAAGGCAGTTGATATCAGCTTCATTATCACCCATTTTCTGTTTTATGTCAACAAAAAGTTGATACATTTCCCGGAAAAATCCACGGTTGCCCTCTTCCCCGGCCACGGGAGGGATGGCCATAAGCCCCCGCAGGCGCACGTTTGGAAGCTCTGACGCCTTGCGGGCCAAGGCCTCCACCTCTGCCGGGGCGATGCCCGACTTGCTCTCCTCGTAGCCCACGTTCACCTCGATGAGCACGTCCTGGACCAGCCCTAGCTTGGCGGCCTGCTTGTCGATGGCCTCCAGCAGATGCTCCGAGCTCACCGATTGGATGAGCTCCACCCGTCCCACCACCTTGTTGACCTTGTTGGTCTGAAGGTGGCCGATAAAGTGGAGCTCCGCCCCGGCGTAAGCGTCACTCTCCAGATGGGCGGTCATCTCCTGGACCCGGTTCTCCCCGCAGACGGTGATGCCCCCGGCGATGGCGGCGCGGATGGTCTCATCGGACTGGACCTTGGTGGCGGCCACTAAGGTGATCTCCCCCGGATCCCGCCCCACCTCCCGGGCGGCGGAGGCGATGTTCTCCCTGACGCGCTGGATATTCTCCTGCAATGACGGCATAGCTATGACCTCTCTTTCTATTGATACAGCTCCCTCAAAGGGCAAAAGGAAACCTTTTCCTTATTCGATCACTTTCCCGTCCCAGATCTCCTCCCTGGCGATAATGATCTGGTCTCCCGGCCGCAGGGCCTTTTTGGCCACGCTGGCGGAGGCGTCCTTGGGCACCAGGGGCTCCACCATGTAGTAATCCTCCCCCTGGCTCAGGATGGTCACCGGCTTGCGCTCGGCAAAAACCCCCACCTGCACATAGACGCAGCTCACCGAGACCTCCTTCTCCTCCCCGGTGTCCGGGTCGGTCTGGAGCTCCTTTTCCACCCGGAGGGCCTCGGTGGGCACCCGGATGCCGGTGCGCTGGGAAAAGAGCAGCTCCACCGTCTGCCGGCGGAGAAGGGTGGTGTCGGACAGGAACCGGTGAGAGGACAGGATCACCGCCACCCGGCCGTTCTCCGGGGGCCCGATGCGCTCCACCGTCATCTCCACCTCCCCGGCCCAGTCCCGGGAAAAGCGGACCACCACCGTCCGCCCCTCCACCAACCGGTTGGCGTCGGCCTCGGTCATAGGGCAGACGAAATACCAGGTGGCGTCGGTGATGAGCTTACCCAATGCCTGGTCGCTCACGGGCAGCATATGCCCCTCCAACGCGTCCAGGTCCCCCGGGGTAAGGGACTCCAGCATCCCCGGGGTCAGCACGCTCTCATAGCCGTCCACCTGCCCGGAAAATACCCCGCTCTCGGATACGCTGACCTGCCCCGCGTTCTGGGCGATCTGGCTCCGGAGCAACTCGGCCTCGGTCTGGGCGGCGGCAATAGCCCCAGCCAGGTCCCCGGCGTCCCCGTACCGCTGGGCCTGCTGGTAGACCGCGCTTTTAAAGCTGCTGACCTGGCTCTCCAGCCGGGTAAAGTCCCCCCCCTCCACCGAGGAGCGAAGGCTCACCAGCGCGTCCAGCACCCGCTGGCTGGACTCCCCCTGGGTCAGCTCCCCGGCGGCGGCCACGGCGGAGGACAGCTGTGCCACCTCGGCCTCCAGGCTCTCCAGCCGGTCGGACCGCTCCAGGGCCAGCTCGTCGGCATAGAGCTGGGCCACCACGGCCCCCGCCGCCACCTTCTCCCCCTCGGCGGGCAGCAGGCGCACGATCCCCCCGGTGCCGGTGAGCACCTGCTCCTCCCGCACCAGGTACCCGGTGACCTCCACCATATCCTCCACGGCGTAAGAATACCCCTGAACGGTGGGATAGGGGTCCCGCAGCCCCCGCCAGGCCGCCCCGGCCATATAGAACAGGATGGCCACAAAGATCAGGAAGATGACGATCTTATAGACAACGGTTCCTTGTTTCATATCAGTTCTCTCTTTCTACGGAAAGCCTCTGGGGCCACGGAAAAGGGAACAGCCATGCCGCCCCCGCCTCCTGCGGGAGCAAAGCAGCCCCTTTTCCCCTTTTATGTATTTTCCGGCGTCAGATCAATGGGCCTGGCCGGCACCACCGTGGAGATGGCGTGCTTATAAATGATCTGCTGCTTCCCGTCAGTATCCAGCACCACCACGAAGGAGTCAAAGCCGGTGATGATCCCCCGCATCTGGAAACCGTTCATCAGGAACATGGTCACCGGCTCCCGGGAGCGCCGGGCACGGGTCAGAAACAGGTCTTGCAGGTCGTTTGTCTTTGTCATAGAAAACAGTCCTTTCTCTCTTAAGAATGTTTCCATAATATACCAATCATGGTGAGAAATTTGTCGAACTCTGTCAGCTTCGGCGCTTGAACTGCTTTTCCAGCTCAGTTTGTGTCAGCTCGATGGCCACCGGCCGGCCGTGGGGGCAGTACTTCACCTCTCCGGCCATCACCGCCTTCGCCACCCGCTCCAGCTCCTCCGGGGCATTTTTCCACCCTCCCTTGATGGCCGCCTTGCAGGCCATGGTATGGAGGATCTCGTCCCGCCGCTCCCGCTCCCCGGTGGACCCGGTGAGGGAGAGCTTTCCGGCGATCTCGGTGAGGGCGGCATCCACCCCGGCGGCGTCCAGGTAGTCGGGGATGCTCCGCACCACCAGGGACCCGCCGCCGAAGTCCTCCACCTCAAAGCCCACCCGGTCCAGCTCCGCCAGATTTTCCAGCAGCACCGCCTTCTCCTCCGGGGCGGGGGTGAACACCACCGGGGACAGCAGCACCTGGGACATGGGCACATAGTCCACCGCGCGCATCCGGTCAAAATTCATCCGCTCGTGGGCGGCATGCTTGTCGATAAGCAGGGCCTTTTCCCCCTGCTCCACGATGATATAGGTGTGGAACAGCTCCCCCACAATGCGCCAGGGGACCTCCTGCTCCTCCGCGGAGATCACGGCAGGTTCCGGGGCCTCCTCCGCTGCCGCCCCAACGGCCGCTTTCAACCCGGCCCCCTCGCTCCCTTTGGCCGGTTCCTCCGCGGAACCATCCGCTTTCAGGCTTCCCCCCTTCAGGGGGAAGCTGTCAGCCGCAGGCTGACTGATGAGGGTGCCCTGGGGCGAGGCACTCAAGACAGGAGGACGGAAAACGGGGGAACGGTTCTTTTCTCCCCCCGCCGGAGCAGAAGGGGGCGTCGGCGGCGCAGACAGCCTGTCCTTCTGCCCCAATGGGGCAGGATGGCCCATCCCCCCTGTCCCCTTGCTGGTAAAATCGTGCAGCGGCAGGCTGGTCTGATGAAAGTCCTCGGCCTGGGGCTTCACCGCCCCTCCCACCGCGGCCGCCGGCCGGGACTTGTCCGCCCCCAGGGCGGAGAGCACGGCGTAGTAGACCGCCGAAAACACCTGCCGCTCAGACCCAAACTTTACCTCCTGCTTGGTGGGGTGGACGTTCACATCCACCGCGTTGAGCTTCACCTCCAAATGGAGCACACACCCGGGAAACTTCCCCACCATCCGCTGGTTGGCGTAGGCCTGCTCCACCGCGGCGGTGAGGGTCTTGCTCTTGATATACCGGCCGTTGACAAAAAAGAACTGATACCCCCGGGTCCCCCGGCAGCAGGTGGGGAGAGAGGTAAAGCCAGACACCTTTACCCCTTCCCCGCTGCCCTCCACCGCCGTAAACCCCAGGGCCAGGTCCCGGCCCAGCACGGCGTAAAGGGCGGAGCGCAGCTTGCCGTCCCCGGGGGTCAGCAGCTCCTGCCTGCCGTCCCGGAGGAACTTAAAGGAGACCTCCGGGTGGGCCAAGGCCTGCCGCTGAACAGCGGCCAAACAGGCGGCCCCCTCGGCGGCGTCCTTCTTCATAAACTTCAGCCGGGCGGGGGTGTTATAAAAGAGGTCCCGGACCAGCATGGTGGTACCCACCGGGCACCCCGCCTCCTCCTGTCCGGTCACCACGCCCCCCTCCAGGGTCAGGCTGGCTCCCAATCCGTCCTCCGGCCGCCGGGACAGCACCTCCAGCCGGGACACCGAGGCGATGGCCGCCAGGGCCTCCCCCCGGAACCCCAACGTGCCAATGGCCTCCAGGTCATATTCGCTCCTGATCTTGGAGGTGGCGTGCCGCAGAAAGGCGGTCTGGAGCTCCCCCGGGGCGATGCCGCAGCCGTCGTCCGTGACCCGCACCAGGGTCATGCCCCCGTTCTGGATCTCCACTGTAACCACATGGGCTCCCGCGTCCACCGCGTTTTCTGTTAGCTCCTTCACCACGCTGGCGGGCCGCTCCACCACCTCGCCGGCGGCGATCAGGTCAGCCACATGGGGGGAGAGCTGTGCAATATGGGGCATGGGTCTCACCTTCCTTTCCTCAAAGGGCTAAAAACAGGATCATCCCGTTCACCGCCCCGTGGAGCGCCACGCAGCTCCACACGCTGCCCCCCCGGTCATAGCACCAGGTGAGGGCGGCGGCCATTGGCAGATAGAGGATGGCCAGCAACAGATACCGGGGGTCGGACCGCTCCAGGGCGTACCGCCACACCAAAGACAAGGCGTACACCACCGTAGTGGCCGCCAGGGCGATGGGCCGGCTGTAATTCCGCAGCCCCCCGTAGAGAAGTCCCCGGAACAAGGTCTCCTCCACCAGCGGGATGAGCAGCAGCACCAGGGCCAGCGTAGGCCCCGGCGCCACCCGGAACTCCTGGGCGTACTGGACCGAGATAGGGTCTCCCACCGGGAAGGGCAGGGCGCTCACCGCCACATGGAGCCCCCCCGCCGCCAAAAAGGCCACCGCCACGGAAAACAAATTTTCCGGTAGCCAGTCCAATAGCTCGGCAAAGTCCTTCTTCAAAAATCCCCAGAAGATAAACAGGACCATGACGAACAAAAACCCGTAATAGACCACATTGGCCTCCGCCGCCATGCTCTCCGCATCCCCCATAAGCAGCCGCTGGAGCCACCCATTGAGCCGCGGAAACACCAACAGGTACAGCAAAAAGAACACCAGTCCCCGCTGCTGCTCTGAATCGGTCATTTTGGTCTTCCAGTTCCGTCGAAGCATATCAACACCCCAGATGAAAGTAAAAAAGAAATCGAAAAAAGCGAAACCCTCTCCGCACTTCCCACAAAAGAACCCCCGCCCCCGTAGGGCGCGACGCCCCCGGCGCGCCGGTGGTAGGGGGTGGCGTATAATATAAACTTTTTTCCGGCCTGCCCGGCCGGGGCCACAGCCCAGCCGTTGGCGGCTCTGCCGCTTACGGATGGGGCGTACTCCTTGCGGGTAACACCGCTTCAATGCGGTTTTGGATTCCGAACTTTGAAGGGCGGTAGAGCGAGCAGGCAAGAGGGACCACCTGATCGAAAAAATGCTCTGAGCCGGCAGGGACCTACCCCATTGCCAGGAATGGCACGGATAGAAAAGGATAGCCCAGCAAATTTAGGCTTTCAAGACTGATCGCAAGAAGGACCACGAATAGCGATCCCCCTACGTCCGGGGTCGGATTCCAAAGGGAGGGTCCGGGAGGGCTAAACGTGGTAGCACCTCCGCAAGAAAGAAGACCG
>CATJWI010000094.1 GCA_949744075.1 uncultured Eubacteriales bacterium
GTGAGCAAAGCGAGCTTAGAGGGAGTTAATGCCGCGAAGCGGTTGAGGGTCCGGGAGGGCTCTTTTGGCAGCAAAAGAGTCCTCCCGGGCTTCCCAGTTGCCAATGTAGAAACCAGGAGGGCTAAACGTGGTAGCACCTCCGCAAGAAAGAAGACCGGATCGCCACGGCCCTTTCAGTCCCTCGCAATGACGGGAGGGAGTGGGAGATCGCGTTTTTACCGAAGTATGTGTGTTAAAAATGGAAGGAATACTTGACAAAGAATCTCTGGCTTGTTACGATAAATCCAGCGTGATCAAAATATCCCGCGAAAGGAGCGGGGATTCAGGAGGGGCAAATATGGAGCAGTTTTATGAACAGATCAGGGCCTATATCGACGCTCACCGGCAGGAGATGCTGGACCTTTGGCGGGACATGGTGAATACCGAGAGCGGGCCTGCCCAGAAGGAGGGCGCGGACGCGGTGCACGCACTGCTGGCCAAGGAGATGACCGCCTGCGGCCTGTCGGTGCAGACCATCCCCATGGAGAAGGTGGGCGACGTGCTGGTAGCCCAGTGGGACAACGGCAGCCAGTTGCCCCCCATTCTGTTGATCGGCCATGTGGATACCGTCTTTAAGCCCGGCGCCGCCACCGAGAACCCTTTCCGGATCGACGCTGAGGGCAAGGTCCACGGTCCCGGCTGCCTGGATATGAAGGGGGGCGTGGTGGTGGCCCTCTATGCTGTCAAGGCCCTTCAGTCTGTAGGATACAACAAGCATCCCATCATGTTCGTGCTGGCGGGGGACGAGGAGACCCTTCACCAGAACTCCAACGCCCGGGAGGTCATGGGAGAGGTGATGAAGGGGGCTTGCGCCGCCTTTAACTTTGAGACGGGCTATCCCGACGACGGCATCGTGGTGGGCCGCAAGGGCGGCAGCATCGTGGCCTTCGACATCGAGGGGGTGGCTGCTCACTCGGGCATCGCCCCGGAGAAGGGCCGCTCCGCCATCGCCGAGGCCGCCCACAAGATCCTGGCTATCCAGGCCCTCAACGATATTCCCCGGGGAAAGCTCATCAACTGCGGGCTTATTTCCGGCGGCATCGGGGAGAACACCATCCCCGGCTCCTGCTCCATCCGCTGCGGCCTGCGGTTCCCCACGGTGGCCATTAAGGAGGAGCTACTGGCCGACTGCAAGGCTATTGCCGACACGGTGAACATCGAGGGCACCAAGACCACCATGCGGGTGGAGATGGTCATGGACGCCATGGAGCACACCGAGGGGGTCCAGAAGCTCTACGAGCTTGTGGAGGAGACCGCCCGGGACATGGGCTACGGGGAAGTCCACCCCTTCGAGGTGGGGGGTGTGTCCGACTCCTCGGTGGCCGTGGTGGCGGGGGTGCCCACCGTTTGCGCCATGGGAGTGAAGGGGGAGTTCAACCACACGGAGAAGGAGTACGCCCAGATGGAGAGCCTCTTTACTCGTGCCGCCCTGGCCGCCGCCTGCATCGCCAAGATCTGAGAAAGGGAGAAAATCAAGCCATGGAACATATCGACAATATCCGCAGCTATATCGACGCCCACCGGCAGGAGATGCTGGACCTGTGGCGGGACCTGGTGAACACCGAGAGCGGCCCCAGCCAGAAGGAGGGGGTGGGGGCGGTCTGTCGTCGGCTCTGCGCTGAGCTGGAGGCCATGGGGGTCCACACCCGGCCCGTGCCCATGGAGGACGGCTCCCAGGTGCTGGTGGCCGACTGGAAAAACGGCGGGGAGGAGGCCCCTGTGCTCCTGCTGGGCCACATGGACACCGTCTTCCAGCCTGGGGCCGCCGCCAAGAACCCCTTCCGCATCGACCCCGACGGCACCGCCCACGGCCCCGGGGTGCTGGACATGAAGGCGGGGCTGGTCATCGCCCTCTATGCGGTGAAGGCTCTCCAGAGTGTGGGCTGGAAGGGGAGAAACATCCGCTTCCTCTTCGCCGGGGATGAGGAGACCGCCCACAAGGGCTCCGACGCTAAGGCGGTCATGGCCCGGGAGGCCCGGGGCTGCGCCGCCGCCTTCAATTTTGAGACGGGCTATCTGGACGACGGACTGGTGGTGGGCCGGCGGGGGGCCGCCATCGTCAACTTCCATGTCACCGGGGTCTCCGCCCACTCGGGTATTGAGCCGGAGAAGGGGCGCTCCGCCATTTTGGAGGCCTCCCACCGGATCATCGCCCTAGAGGCGCTCAACGATATTCCCCGGAGCAAGCTGGTGAACTGCGGCGTTATTACCGGAGGGGAGAGCTCCAATACGGTGCCAGACAGCTGCACCGTTACCGCCGCCCTTCGCTTCCCCACGGTGGCCATCAAGGAGGAACTGCTGGAGGACTGCCGGAGGATCGTGGAGGCCCCCTCCACTGTGCCCGACACCTCTGTCACCATGATGGTGGGGGGCGTGTTTGACCCCATGGAGCACACCGAGGGGGGCCAGAAGCTCTATGAGCTGGTGGAGGAGACCGCCCGGGACATCGGCTATGGTCCCGTCCACCCCTTTGAGGTCAGTGGCGCCTCCGATTCCGCCATCTCGGTGAACGAGGGGGTGCCCACCATCTGCGCTATGGGAGCCCGGGGGGCCTTCAACCACACCGAGCGGGAGTACGCCGTGGTGGAGTCCCTGTTCCAGCGCACCGTACTGGCTGCCGCCTGCATTATTCGGGTGTAAGGGAAACGCAAAAAGGAGAGACAAGATGGAGTCATTTTTGACTCCATCTTGTTTTATTTCCTGAATATACTACAGAGTGGAGAGAAAAACCCGCAAAAATCAGTTGTCAAAGGATGACATAAATAGTATAATTATGTAGCCTAAAAATTCCCGCGTATCAAACCAAACAGAGCGGGAGAGGGAAAGGATGTTGTTGGGATGAAAGTGAGAACTCGAATCCTGTCAGCGGCGGTGGCTCTGGCCATGGTCTGCTCTCTGTGTACGCCGGTCATGGCGGCAGAGGAGGAAGGAAGCGGGGTGACGGGAAGCATCACCGCTACCCTGCGGCTGGACTATGCCCAGAAGCGCAACGAGCTTTTGAGGCGGCAGGTGCAGGTGCGCCTGCTGCGGGACGGAAGACCGGTGGGGGCCGCCCTGCTGGGACAGGACGGCGGGCTGGACCAGGTGGGGGACTACCCGGCGGAGCTCTCCGCCCGGAACGCAGACGGCGGCGACCTGGGAGACGGCCAGTGGCCGGCTTACCTGGAGTTGACGGTCCGGGACCTGCCCCAGGGAAGCTATACCCTGGAATTTACCGGGGAGGGCTATGTGCCCTATACCCAGAAGGTCCGGCTGGCCGACTATGCCCAGCACGTCATCGTGGGCAACGGAGACGCCACCTTTACCCTGGGAGATGTGAACGGGGACGGCAAGGTGGACGAGAGGGACCGGAAGGCCCTCTCCGCCGCCCTGGACTCCGTCCGCCGGGCCGATTTGGAGAAGTATGACCTCAACGGCGACGGGGTCGTGGACATCGTGGACCTGGCCTATGTGAACCGGATGATGGTCACGGAGGGCGGGGCGGAGGTGAAGGACACCCTGCTCCTGGCCCCCCCGGTGGATACCCAGGCCACCCAGGCCGCTTTGGCCCAACAGGGCACTACCCTGGAAGGGGAGCTGAGTGACCTCTTTGCCGACAACGGCAAGGGGGTGGAGCTCACCGTGGACCGGGGGGATATCGTGCTGCCCCTGACCATGACCAAGGCGGTGGAGACCCAGGAGGTCCAGATCCTCTCCCCGGCGGGGCAGGGGGGCCTGGTGGCCGGCACCGTGGAGGTAGAGGATGAGCGGGGGAACAGGACCACTGTTCCTTTTGACCAGACCTTGCCCCAGGGGGTCCACGCCATCAGCCCCCGGGCAGGCAGCAGCGTCATCACCATCGACCTGGGCAAGCGGGTGCCGGTGAAGAAGATCACCATCACCGTCACCCGCACCGAGACCGGCGGCTATGCTGCGGTGGAGGCCATCCAGTTCCTGAAGGACATCGTCCCCGAGACCCCCGCCGCCCCCAACAGCGTGGTGAAGGGCCTGTCCGCCACGGCGGGCAGCGAGATGGTGGAGCTGAAGTGGAACGAGCTGCCCAATGTATCGGGCTACAAGGTCCTCTACTGGCCCCAGAAGGACGCGGGCAAGACCCAGGAGCTCCATGTGGATACTACCAGGGCCCAGGTCAATGGCCTGGAGAACCTGACCACCTATGTCTTTACTGTCACCCCCACCGACGGGGAGTGGGAGGGCAAGGCCTGCGACCCAGTGGTGGCCACCCCCCAGCCGGTGAAGGTGCCGGACAAGACCGATATGGTCCAGGTCACCGCCATGGAGGGGGCCCTGGGGGTCTCCTGGAAGGCGGGGAAGTCTGCTACCTACTATGAGGTGTACTACCAGCGCAAGGGGGATACCGCCTGGCAGCAGGCGGGGCAGCGGCTGAGCCAGACCCGGACTACCATCGGGGGACTGGAGAACGACGTGACCTACTGCGTCTACGTGGTGGCGGGCAACGACATCGGCAAGGGCCCCCGGTCCGATATCTCCGAGGGGACCCCCAAGGCGGTGAAGTACGAGCGGCCCGAGGGGATCCCCACAGAGGGTATTTTGGACAACAGCCTCATTTCCAGCATCGCTCTGGCGGACACGGGGAACTATGACCACAGCAGCTATAACGGCAGTAGCCCCTTTACCGCGCGGAACATGATCGACGGGGACTACCGCACCCACTGGACTGCCGCCTGCTGGTGGCGGAATGAGCATGTGGTGTGCACCTTTGCCCGGCCGGTGGACCTGAGCGCCGCCATCTGGGTGCCCCGGCTGGACGGCAGCTATCCCACCAACCTGCGGGCCTACAGCGTCCGGGTGTGGTACGCTGACGACCCGGTGGGCAGCCCCGGCCACCTGGTGACCCCTGACGAAGTACGGGGGGGTGTGGACAACGGCGGCACGGGACGGGACGTGGACACCTGGCCTGGCGTCCAGGGCAACCCGGCGGTGAGCAACTTCGCCGTGCTGCCCTTCAGCCCCGCCAAGGGTGTGGTGAAGATCAGCCTGGCGGTGGAGCAGCGGGACTACCTCACCGTCAGCCTCTCCGAGCTCATGTTTCTGGAGTACGACCCGGCCCACAGTTTGCCCGGGGAGATCGAGGCCCTCTTTGCCGACAGCCTGCGCACCCAGCTGGCCCAGGGAGTCACCCAGGAGCGCATCGACGCCTTGAGGGCCCGGCTGGGCAGCGACGAGCGAAACTACTATGTGGACCTGAATACCCTGGCCGACGAGCTCTCCCTGGCCCAGGAGCTGCTGACAACGGGGAAGAGCAAGGGCGTGGTCCTCTCGAGCCTGGATAGCCGCAACAGCGCCGTGGACGGCAAAAAGTACAGCCAGGGCGGCAGCCAGCTCCAGCCCCTGGGGGTGACAGCCGGGGCCAATCAGGAGCTTACCGTCTACGCTGAGGGCATCCCCGAGGGGGAGAGCGTGACCCTCTACGCCAGCCAGTTCAACGCCGAGGCCTCCACCTGGCTGCGGGAGATCGGCAAGGTGGAGAACGGAAAGACTATCCTCCTGGTGCCCAAGATCGGCAGCCGGGCGGGGAACAATGGCGGCAGCCTGTACGCCGCCTACACCGGGGAGAATGGGGAGGCCATCCGCCTCCATATCCGCCGGGGGCTGGATATCCCCGCCTTGGAGCTGGCTCACTGGTATGACATGACCGAGAGCGCCCGGCGGCAGGCCATCGGAGCCTATGTGGACGAGCTGGGGACCTATCTAAGCGGGCTCAAAATGGGCAGCCCCACCGCCGACTACCGGAACGTCACCGAAATATCCACCCCCGTAGTGCTGCTGTCCCTGCCCGCCCTGGCGGTGCAAAACGCCCTGGGCCAGAGTGGCCGGGAGGAGAAGGTCGACACCCTCTACAACGCCGTCCTGGCCTGGGAGGACATCATGGCCATTTGTAAGCGGACCCAGGGCATCGACCGGGTCTACGCCGAGAACGACATGGAGTCCCGCCAGAATATCCGGTGTATGACCATGTTTGCCGGGGCCTTTATGTACGCCGCCGGGAACCACATCGGCATCGGCTATGGTTCTTGCGGCGGCATGGTCACCGGCCGGCCCATCCCGGCGGGGGGAGAGAGCTCCGCCAACGGCCTCTTCGGCTGGGGCATTGCCCACGAGATCGGCCACAACATGGACAAGTTAGGCAAGGCCGAGATCACCAACAACATCTACTCCATCATGGTCCAGACCTGGGACGGCAAGGCGGCCACCCTGCCCTCCCGGCTGGAGAAGAGCGGTAAGTATAACGGCATCTTCACCAAGGTGGCCCAGGGCTACCCCGGCATGTCCAACGACGTCTTCGTCCAGCTGGGCATGTACTGGCAGCTCCACCTGGCCTACGACGGGGCGGAGGACCCCCTGGCCTTCTACAACGCCTTCTTCAAGGCCTGGAAGGCGGGGACCTACACCGCCGGGGCGGCCTCTTATGACGACAAGGTGGCCCTCACCGCCGCCGGAGTGGCGGGGCGGGACCTGACCGAGTTCTTCACCCGCTGGGGCATGACCCTTTCGGCGGAGACTAAGGCCAAGCTGGCCGCCTACCCCGCCGAGGACCGGGCCATCTGGTATCTCAGCGACCAGAGCCGCCGGGACTTTATCAACGGCTTTGTCCGCTCCACCGGCACTCTGACGGCCCGGGCGGAGAAGACGGAGGACAACGCCGTTACCCTCACCCTGGACGCCGCGGGGATCAGCGGGCCGCTCCAGGGCTACGAGATCCTCCGCAACGGCAAGCCCATCGCCTTCGTCCCCGCGGGGGAGGAGCGCACTGCCTCCTATACCGACGTCATCGGCTCGGCCAACCACCGGACCTACCGCTATGAGGCGGTGGCCTACGACACCCTGGGCAACCGGATAAGCGCCGCCGACACCGGGGAGGTGCGAATCGCCTACGACAAGACGGTGGATCCGGACAAGTATACCATCGCCCAGGCTGCCGACGGCACGGTGACCATCGCCCTGAAGGAGGAGACCGCCGTCTCCGGCCTAAAGCTCCAGAGCTTCCAGCCCACCGGGGCGGAGTACACCGTCACCGTGGCCCCGGCGGAGGGGGAGGGGGTCGCCGCCCTCTCCGGCACTTTGGATGAGGCCCACAACCAGGCGGTGGACGATTTGGACAGCTTCGTGGCCTATTTCAAGCTGCCTGGGGCGGCTCAGGAGGACACCCGCATCTGGACCTACGACGCCAAGATGGTGACCATCACCGGCCTGCCCGCAGGTATGGACCTGGACCAGGTCCGGCTCATCACCTACCCTGGGGACGACGTGGCCTTCCTGGAGGGGGCCACCATGGGCCTGCTGGGGGAGGATTACACTTATGATACCCTGGAGGGGACCGAGACCATCCCGGCGGGGACCCTGGTGATCCTGGGCACCTACCGGGGAGACCCGGTGTACAACACCCTGACAGTGGAGGGCCGCTTCACCGGCACCCAGGCTGATGGGGAGCTCACCGAGGCCCCGGCGGCGGAGCGCCCGGTGGCGGGCTATGCCCTGCTCTTCGCCCAGGTGCCCGAGACGGGCCCGGTGAGCGACATCAGCGACGGGCTCTTCCTCTTCGTCCCCGACGTGCAGCAGGAGGCGGCCCTCCAGGGCCAGGCCAGCACCTGCTCGGTGAGCAATCTGCTGCCCACCCAGATCCGGGTGAACCTCTACCGCACCGATGATCCCGAGGACGCCTCCAGTAAGCGGCTCACCGCCCAGACTCTGTGGATATACAGCCCCGGCGGCCAGGCGGAGGACCTGCCCTCCGTCACCCTGGAGGGAGGGAGTCAGGGATGAGGCGGAGAGGGCTCAAGGCCCTGGTTTTGACTGCCGCCCTGCTGCTTCAGCTCTCCCTGCCCGCCCTTGCCGCCGGGCCCCGGCTCACCTACCGGGACAGCGGCAGCCGGGGGGCCCGGCTCATCCTACGGGACCTGGGGGAGGGGAACGTCTACGGCGTTCAGCTGGAGCTGACGGTGGCGGGCAGCTATGCCTCCGCCTCCTTTACCCCCGACAGCGGGGAGGCGTACAGCCCTGACTGCGGCCTGGAGACCGCCAGAGGCAACACCCAGATCACCGTCTATGTGACCAGCCGCTCCCCCCTCAACGACGGGGAGCGGCTGGACCTGGGGATCCTGGAGCTAGACAAGTCCTTCTCCATGCCATCCACCGCTACTGTGACCCTGCTGGGCCGGGAGCTGAAGCCCCTCTCCGGTGGGGACGGGGTGACGTTGCCGGTCTCTGAGGCCCCCCGGGAGACCGGGGGCGGTGGCGGCGGGGGAAACAGTATCCCCACCAACGCCCAGTACGCTATCAACGTGGAGGAGACCGACCACGGCACCGTGACCGCCGACGCCAAGAAGGCCCGGTTCCGGGACAAGATCACCCTGACGGTCCGGCCCGACCGCCGCTATGAGTTGGAAAGCCTCACCGCTACCGACGGCCAGGGTCGGGAGCTGACCCTCACCGAGGGGGAGGAGGGGGAGTACACCTTCCTCATGCCCTATAGCGACGTGACGGTGACCGCCCGGTTCCGCCGCCCTCCCCAGGAGCCCATCGACCTGCCCTTCACCGATGTGGGGGAGGAGGACTGGTTCCGGGAGGCGGTGGAGTACGTCTACCGCCGGAAGATGATGACGGGCACCTCGGAGACCGCCTTTGACCCCGGCCTCACCACCTCCCGGGGGATGATCGTCACGGTGCTCCACCGGCTGGCGGGCGCCCCCCCGGCGGAGCTGTCCGGTTTCCCCGACGTGCCGGTGACCCAGTATTACGCCGGGCCGGTGGGCTGGGCCTCGGCCAACGGTATCGTCAGCGGCTACGGGGGCAATGAGACGGGTACCTTTGGCCCGGAGAACAGCATCACCCGGGAGCAGTTGGCGACCATCCTCTACCGCTATGCGGAGAAGGAGGGGTACGATACGGACGAACGGGGGGACCTGTCGGCCTTTACTGACCGGGAGGAGATCTCCTCCTATGCCGCCGACACCCTGAGCTGGGCGGTAGGCGTGGGGCTCATCTCAGGCATGGGCAACGGCCGGCTGGACCCCGGTGGCAGCGCCACCCGGGCCCAGGTGGCTACCATGCTGATGCGGTTTTGTGAGAATGTGGCTGAGATGGAATAAAAAAAGGACCTGATTTCCCGGGAAATCAGGTCCTTTTTGCTGTTCAGACGGAAATTTTGCCTCCGGCGGATATAGGGATCCTGCCGGTTTTTCCTGCCCGGGAGGCCATGGCTCCCTTTTTGCCAAAAGGGAATGTATGCCATGTAAGCTTTTGCCACCGGGCGGGTGATATCTGCCCCTGCGGAGCTCGGGCGCTTTTCTGATATGGTGTGGGGATGGTCAGGCATTTGATGTTTTTCTGTATGTGGGGGCGGCTGTACGGGGCCGGATTTTTTAGTGTCCTGCCTCAAAAAAGGCGTTTTTTGCCCGGCGGGCGTATGTCTGTTCCAGCATTTTAATGTGGGAGAGCATTTGGGGGTCGGTAAAGAATTTGGCCCCCCGGAGGCATTTTCGGACGCAGGCCTGGCATTTGATGCAGACACCGGGGACCAGGGACGGGTCCTTGGGGTCGATGCTGCCCATGGGGCAGGCCCGGGCGCAGGCGCCGCAGTGGGTGCACTTGCCCAGGTCGGTCTCCGGCTTGGCCTTCAGGAACTTGGCAGGGGTGCCGTCGGCCTGGAGGGGGGTGTAGTAGGGGCCCACCGGGTCGTTGCCCGGCACGGTGAAGGGCGGGAAGTCCTCCCCGGCCAGGAGGCGCTGGGCCACCCGCTGGGCAAAGGAGCGGAGCTGGGCCTGGTCCTCCCGGTCCGGCCGGCCGGCGGCCAGAGTTTGGGAGAAGCTGTGGCGGCTCACCGCCCCGGCGGCGGCCAAGGGGCGGAAGCCCTGGGCCTCCAGGATCTGTTTCAGCTCCATCAGGGCGTCGTCAAAGCTGCGGCCACCGAAAACACTGATGGGGATCACCTTGGCCCCGTTGCCTGCAAAGCCCTTTTTTAGGTCGGGCAGCAGCTTGTTGGGCACCCGCCCGGCGTAGACGGGGATGCCGAAGACCACCAGGTCGGAGGCCTGAAAGGAGTAGAACTGCTGTCTGGCCTGGGGTCTGGTGTAGTCCAAAGCCTCCACAGGGAGAGACAGGACCTCCCCGAGGGTGTTGGTCACGGTCTCTGTCACCTTCCGGGTGCCTCCGGTGGGGCTAAAATAGACTGCCCAAATTTTTTGTACGTCCATGATATTGTCCTCCCACTCAATACTGCCCCTCTACCGCCCGGAAGAGGGCGTAGGCGGAGAGGGTGAAGCCGTCGCTGATCTGTCCCAGGGCGATCTCACGCCCCAGCTCCTCCGGGGTGAGGCAGACTATGCCCTGGATGCCCTCATACTGGAGGGGCGGATGGGGCTGGGTGATGCGGCACAGCATGGCCTGGGCGCCGCCGGCGGAGAGGCCGCTGTCGGCCACGATCTGTCCTAGGGGCTTGAGGGAGAGGACCTGTGCGCCCAACTCCTCCCCCAGTTCCTTCTGGGCGTTCTCCTCCTCAGAGAGTCCCGGCTCCCCGAAGCCCCGGGGAAAGGCCAGCTGGCAGGTCCGCAGGGGGTGACGGAACTGGTCAAGCAACACGAACTTCCCCTCCCACAGGGGAGCCAGCACCACCGCACCCTGGGGGACGGCGGGTAGGACCCGCTCATAGGGAAAGGGCCCCTCCGGAGTCCGGACCAGGTCTACCACCATCAGATGATAGGGGCTTTCATAGACCACCCCGATGCTCCGGCCAGTGCGGGCGGTGTAGGCGGCCACGACTGCCGGGTCGGTCTCGATGGGCAGGGCGGGGTCCGGAGTGAAGGCGCCGGGCCGCTCCTCCATCAGCTGCAAATAGCGCTCCCAGGGTCCTGTCACGGCCGCTTCACCATCCCTTCATAATAGGCGTTGCCCCTGGGGGCGGACAGCAGCCGCCCGGCGTCCCGCAGGGTGTGGAAAAAGTCCTTGGTGTTGTCCAAAATATCGGGTAGGCCCGTGAGGGCGGAGACGGCGGAGCCTAAGAGCCCGAACAATAGGATATTGCAGACGGAAAGGGCCGGCCCGCTCAGTTGGAGCTGGGCCCCCATTTGGGCGGAGAGGGAGTCCTCCAGCAGCTCCAGCAAAAGGGAGGAGCCCAAAAACAGGGCGAAATAGACCCCAGCGGTGCAGACCTGCTTCAAAAGGCTGCGGCCCATCCGGACGCGCCAGCTCCGCCGCTCCCGGGCGTCGGCATCCTCGTAGAGCCCGTCCCGGACCTCCTGCCCGTTACCGGAGGAGCGCAGCAGACGGACCGCCGTGTCCCAGTGGGGGAGGGGCAATTTTTGGGGCCGGGCCAGGGTCCGGCGGTCCCCTTTTTGGGGGGTGTGGACCCCGGAGCGGATATCGGCCCAGGCCAGGCGGAGGCGGCAGAGGAAGTCGGCGAAGAAGGTGGCGTCGTCCCGGTAGTGGCGGGAAATCCCGGAAATGCTGGCCTCCATGGTGTAGTTGTAGCACAGGTCCACCACCGCCTCGGCCAGCTGAGCCTGGGGGGAGGGATCCAGGGCGTAGAGGGCCCGGTGCCAGTTGCTCCGGTTCTGGATGGAGCTGCCGGGGCCGAAGGCGGTGTCCCGCAGCTCCCGTAGCAGCTCCAGGGTCTGGGGCAGCAGCGGGGAGACCGGGTCCTCCTCCCGGGGCTCCAGAGGGGCGCAGAGGCGGAAGATCCGCTCCAGGGTGTCGGTGAAGGAGACCCAGCGCCCCAGCTTGGCGGGGTTGGCCGCCAGGGGCTCCCGGCTGAGCAGGAGGATCATTTCCACGAAACGTTTTACATAGTCCAGCCGCTCCTGGGTCGCGGCCTCCTCCTCCCCGAAGGAAAAGGCCCCGGCGCAGGCGTCCAGCACCGAGGGGTCGCTGTATTGCAGGGCGTAGGATAGGGCGGAGAGGACCTCCTTGTCCCGGGAGCGAAAGGGAAGGGCGGAGAAGAGAAAGGAATCATTGTCGTCGTTGAGGCATTTTTCCACTGCGTTCTGGACATAGTGGGAGGCGGTGCGCAACACCCGCTGGGGGGCGTCCCCCGGCAAGGGTGGGTAGGACTTGAGCACTCCATCCCGGAACAGGGGGCCATATTCCTCCCGGCATTGGTCCACCTGCCGCCCCAGGGCCTCCTGGCCCGCCGGGTCCAGGTCTTCCCCAAAGCCGGGGGGTGCGAACCGGGAGACCTTGAGGGCCCCTAACCGGAACAGCTCCAGGATATGGGGGTAGGTCTCCGGGTCCCGGATGGCGGAGAGGAAGGGGAGGGAGTCGGTGAGCTGGTTGAAGGTGAGCACCACCCGGTTGCCGTGAAGCACGATCTCCTCAAACAGAGCCCGCTGCCCCCGGAGGATCTCCGCGGGGGAGGTGCAGGTGGAGTCCAACTCATATAGATAAACCAGCTTGTCCAAGGGGGCCGCCTCCTTTCTCTATGGTCCCTATTATAATATGGAACGGCTCCGCCCGCAAGGGAAAAGAGGCCGCCGGGACCCAGAGACCCGGCGGGGGGAGAGGGAAAGACTCAAATTTGGTTGATGAAGCGGTCGATGAGGGAGATGGCTGCGCCTAACTTGGGGGATTTGTTGCCGTACTGGCTCAGCTTCAGGGTGAAGGAGGAGGTGTCAAAGGCGCACTGCTCCCGGACATACCGGCAGAGAAGGTCGATGTCGGAGGAGTTCATGAAATGGAGCAGGAAGCCTCCCAGGATAAAGTCGCAGTCCACCACCATGCGGATATTGTCAATGGCCAGGGCCAGGTTGTGGAGGTAGCCGCGCCAGATCTTGGAGCAGCGGGGATCGCTGGTGTGGACCCGGTCGAAGAACTCGGGCAGCTCCATCTGGGCGGTGGAGCGCAGGCTGTCGGCGGAGCAGAAGGTCTCGATACAGCCGCGCTTTCCGCAGTAGCACAGGGGGCCGTCGGGAGAGAGGCACATGTGCTCGATAGTGGCGCTGCTGCTCAGCTCCCGGCCCTTGTGGACCTGGCCGTTGATGATGAGGGTGCCGCCGAAGTTCCGGTTCAGGGTGAGATAGATGGCGTTGATGATGTCGGGCTTGTGCCAGGTCTCGGCCAGGGCAGCGGCCTCGGTGTCGTGGATGAGGGAGCAGGGCAGGGAGATGTATTTTTGATAGGCGCTGCGCTTGACACCGGTGGATTTCAGAAGCTCGGAAAAGATGATGGTCTCCCCGTCGGCGGAAACCAGGCCCTGGAGGGCCACACAGACCCCCAGGAGCTTTTGGGGCGGGTAGGGAAGACCGGCGGCGAACTGGTCGATCCAGGCCCCTAACTGCTGGTAATAGCGGTCGGTATTCTCAAAGCTGAGGGAGAAGGAGCCCTCCTTCAGGATGGCGCCGCAGAGGTCCACCGCCGCGATCTCGGCCCCCTCCTTCAGCACCTCCACCCCGATGGCCACATGGGCCAGGCTGTTGCAGCGGTAGGTCTGGGCCTTTCGCCCGCCGGTGGAGGCATAGACCCCGCCCTTCTCCACCAGGCCCCGGTCGATAAAGTGGGTCAGGCTCTGGGTGACGGTGGGGAGGCTCAGCTCCAGGGCGTTGGCCAGCTCCTGCTTGGAGACCTGCTTGGCGCTGTACATGTATTGGTAGATGCGGGTGCGGTTGATCTTCTTTAGTTCCGTTGGAGTCAGCTTGTCGGAAGTATAGCCGATGGTGGTGTGGGCCATTTCATTTCCTCCATATCTTTCTTGTTATCCTATATTTTATATGGGCGGTCGGCAAAATGCAATCTATTCTTGCAATTCTACAAAAAACTTTTATAAAACTATTTACAAAAAGATTTTGCCATGGTACAATATGGGCGAAAGGACCAAAAGGAAGGCGTGAAAAAGAAAAAATTTAATGAAAAAGGAGAAGAAAGACATGAAAAAGATGGTAGCCCTGACTCTGGCACTGTGTATGGCTCTGTCCCTGGCTGGCTGCGGGGGCGGAAGCGCGTCCACCCCCGCCCCTTCGGCCGCGAATGATCCGGTCCCCAGCGCCCAGGGGGAGGTCCTGGACCCCACCTACACTGCGGAAAAGCCTCTGGTGCTGAAATTCACCTGGGCCGGCACGGCCAACGACGTCCGGGGCCAGGCTTTCCAGCGCATGGCCGACAGCGTGGCCCAGCGTTCCGGCGGCGCCATCCAGTGCGAGCTGTATCCGGGCAATGAGCTGGGCGGCGCGGCGGATACCGTAGAGATGATCGCCAACGGGGCGGGCATCCTGCAGACGGTCTCCGCCGACTTCACCTGCGACTACGGCTGCCCGGATATGATGCTGTGCAACATCTTTTACACCTTTGACTCCGTGGAGAAGACCCTGCAGTTCAGCGACTCCGATATCTTCCAGAGCATGTGCGACAAGGTGGCCGAGGGGGGCATCAAGGTGCTGAACTTGGCCTGGATCGAGGCCCCCCGTCAGCTGATGACCACCAAGCCCGTCCAGAGCTTCGCCGACCTGAAGGGCATGAAGATCCGGGTGCCCAGCTTTGTATATACCGACTTCTGGGAGGGCTGTGAGGCCGTGGGGACCGCTGTGGGCCTCAACGACGCCTACTCCGCCCTGTCCAGCGGTATCTTGGACGCCACCGAGACCAATTTGGAGTCCCTCTACAGCTACAGCATGCAGGAGGTTTGCTCCTACTGCACGCTGACTGCCCACACCACCGCCCCCGGCTGCTTCCTCATGAGCGAGGCGGTGTGGGAGTCCATGGGGCCCCAGCTCCAGGCCATTTTGGAGGAGGAGGCCTACAATGCCGGCGTCTGGTTCACCCAGCAGCAGTTGGAGGGCCAGGACACGGCCAAGGCCGCCCTGGAGACCGCAGGGGTCACTTTCTACGAGCTGTCGGAGGATGATATGGCCCAGCTGAAGGAAGTGGCCCTGGAGCAGGTCAACGGCTATGTGGACCAGTATGGCCTGACCCCCGGCCTCTACGAGGAGATCGTGGCCTTCCTGGCGGACTGAGGCCGTTGAACCAGCAAACGAATAAAAAGAAGGGCCGCCGGGTGGTATCAGAATAGACACAATACCATCCGGAGGCCCTTTTCGCATCAAAGCAAGAGGGGAGATATCGTGAAAAAAAGCGTCCTGCTGATTTTGAGAAACCTGGAAGAGATCGTTGCGGGGATCTGCCTTGCCGTTATGGTGGCCATCACCTTCTGCAATGTGTTGGGGCGGTATTTCTTCACCCGGCCCATCACCTGGGGAGATGAGTTTGCCATGATGCTGGCGGCCTGGGCCACCTTCCTGGGGATGTCTGCCGCCTACAAGCGCAACCAGCATTTGGGGATGGAATTTTTCCTGAACCACATGAGGCCGGAGCACCGGCTGCGCCTGCAAGGAGTGATGATGGCAGTCATGATCCTGCTGTGCGGGGTGCTGACGGTGGTATCCTGGCAGTTTGTGTGGATGACCAGCAAGAGGACGGCCATCATGCGGGTGTCGTATAAGCTGGTCTATTCTTCCGCCGCGGTGGGCTTTACCTTTATGACGGTCCACTCCCTGCGGTATCTGTACCAGAGCCTGTTTCAAAGGGAGCGGTTCCGGGAACGGTATTTCCCTGCCCCAGAGGAGGAGACGGAGGAAGGAGAGGAGGAGAAGGGACAATGAGCATCAATTTTATCCCCATCCTGATCCTGATGGTGTGCTTTGTGCTGGGCTTTCCCATCGCCTTTTCCCTGATCCTGGCAGTGGCCCCCTACTTTTTTATGCAGCCGGGGGTAGGGCTGGTGGGGGTGGTGCAGAAGATGATCGCCAACACGGAGAGCACCTCTCTGATGGCCATTCCTTTCTTTGTGATGGCAGGCTCCATTATGAACTACTCTGGGGTGACCCAGCGGCTGATGAACCTGGCTGATCTGCTGGTGGGTCATCTGGTGGGTGGCTTGGGCCATGTGAACGTGATGCTCTCCACCCTGATGGGCGGCCTGTCTGGTTCGGGGGCGGCGGACGCCTCCATGGAGTGTAAGCTACTGGTGCCCGAGATGGTGAAGCGGGGCTATTCCAAGTCCTTCAGCGGGGCGGTGACGGCGGCCTCCTGTATCATCACCCCGGTGATCCCGCCGGGGGTGGGGCTTATTGTCTATTCCTTTATCTGCCAGGTGTCCGCAGGAAAAATTCTCTGCGGTGGTTATGTCCCAGGGCTGTTGCTGTGTGTGGCCATGATGGTCGTGGTGTATATCGTCTCCAAAAAGCGGAACTACAAGCCCAACCGGGAGCGGATGGGCACCCGGAAGGAGATCGCTAAGGCGGTGGGGGATGCGGCCTGGGCCCTCATCATCCCCTTTGTGCTGGTGCTGGGCCTGCGCTTCGGCGTGTGTACCGCCACCGAGGGTGGGGCCATCATCGCGGTCTACTCCCTTTTTGTGGGGGTAGTGATCTACCGGGAGATCACCTGGAAGGTGGCGCCCAAAATTTTGCTGGACGCGGTGTTGTCCACCGCTACAGTGATGCTTATCATGTGCGCCTCCAACGCCTTTGCCTTTTATCTCTCCTGGGAGCGGATCCCCCAGGCGCTGAGCGCCGCGGTCATTCAAATTTCCGGGGGAAACAAGTACCTGTTTTTGCTGATGGTGAACGTCCTGTTCCTCTTTTTGGGGATGTTTTTGGATGGGACGGCGGCTATGATCATTTTGGCGCCCCTCTTTGCGCCGGTGGCCGCCCTGCTGGGTATCGACCCGGTGCACTTCGGCATCATCATCGTGGTGAATATCACCCTGGGCGGCATTACGCCTCCCTTTGGGATGTATCTCTATCTGGTGGCGGGGACCATTCACGAGAAGGTGGACGCCATTGCGAAAGACCTGATGCCCTTTATTGCGGCGTCCGTCATCGTACTGCTGATGATCACCTATATTCCCCCGTTGGTGATGTTTATCCCCAATCTTGTGTACTGAGCTGAGATAGGACGGTGCTGTCATGTGTGATAAAAAGACGGTTCTGGAGCCCTCCCGGCAAATTCCGGTGGCCGGGGAATATGAGGTAGTGATCGTGGGCGGCGGCATCGCCGGGGTGTCGGCAGCCTTGGCGGCGGCACGGCGGGGCAACCGGGTGGTTTTGCTGGAGAAGATGTACGGCTTGGGAGGGCTGGCTACCCTGGGGCTGGTGGTGGTCTACCTGCCTATCTGTGACGGGAGGGGCCACCAGGTCTGCCACGGCATTGCGGAGGAATTGCTTCACCTGTCCATCTCCCACGGCTGGGAGGACCGGTATCCCGACAGCTGGCTGGTGCCGGGCCGGGAGGCGGGGCGGAAGGAGCAGCGCTTCGAGGTGCAGTATAACGGCCAGGTCTTTGCCATCCTTCTGGAGCAGCTGCTGCGGAAAGAGGGGGTGGACATCCTGTACGGTACCGCCGTCTGCGGGCTGGACAGGGAGGAGGACCGGGTCCGGGGAGTGTTCATTGAAAACAAGTCGGGCCGCCAGGCCCTTTTGGGGCGGTCCTTTGTGGACGCCACCGGGGACGGGGACCTGTGCCGGCTGGCCGGGGAGGAAACGGTGGTCCATGAGGAGGGCAACCCCCTGGCGGCGTGGTACTGTGAGACCATAGACGGGGAGTATAAGCTGCGGATCTTCGGGGTCTCCGACCTGGTGCGGCCGGGGGAGGAGGCGGAGGCCATCAGCGCCCGGCGGTATATCGGACTGGAGGGCAGAGAGCTGTCCGAGATGGTCTGCGAGTCCCACGACAGGGTGCTGGAGGATTACCTGAGCAAGGGAGGGGTCTCCCGGACCCACGCCCTGTCCACCATAGCGTCCATCCCCATGATCCGCATGACCCGGCGGCTCAGGGGAAGATACGAGATGCGGGAGGAGGACGCCTTCCGCCGGTTTGAGGACAGTGTGGGTCTGGTGTCCGACTGGCGGAAGCGGGGGCCCATATTCGAGGTGCCATTCTCCGCCCTTCACGGCAAGTGTAAGAACCTGATCACGGCGGGGCGCTGCGCCTCTGCGAAAGGGGATATGTGGGACATTATGCGGGTGATCCCGCCCTGCGCGGTGACGGGGGAAGCTGCCGGAACGGCGGCGGCTATGACCGGGGACTTTTCTACCCTGGACGTGGGGCGTTTGCAGAAGAGGCTGCGGGAGAACGGAGTGAAGCTCCACATAGAGGACCTTTCCATGGGAAAGGATGACGCATAAAACAGGCGGGGACATGAGATGAAGGGCAACTATTATCTTGGCGATGGAAAATTTGAAATGAGGCCGCTTCCCCAGCGCCCCCTGGGGCCGGGGGAGGTGCTGATCAAGGTGGAGGCCTGCGGCATCTGCGGCACGGACGTACACATCTACCACGGCAGCAAGGGCTCCGCCGAAGTCCATCCCCCGGTGGTCCTGGGCCATGAGCTGGCGGGACAGGTGGTGGAGGTGGGCGGCGGCGTGGACCGGGTGGCGGTGGGAGACCACGTGACGGTGGACCCCAACATCTACTGCGGGAAATGCCGGTTTTGCCGGATGGGGAAAAAGCAGATGTGCCAGGACCTCCGGGCCATCGGCGTCACTCAAAACGGCGGCTTTGCCGACTATTGCTATGTTCCCCAGGAGCAGTGCTACCGGCTGGCGTCCCAGGTGCCTTACCGCTGGGGGGCCATGACCGAGCCTGTGGCCTGCTGCCTCCACGGGATGGACCGGGCGGGGGTGCGGCAGGGGGACACGGTGTGTATCCTCGGGGGCGGGGCCATCGGCCTTATCATGCTCCAGCTGGCCCAGCTGGCGGGGGCCGCCCAAGTGGTCCTCAGTGAGCCGGTGGAGCAGCGGCGGGAGCTGGCTTTATCTCTGGGGGCCTCGGCAGTGGTGGACCCCGGCCGGGAGGACTTAGGGCAACGGTTGGAGGAGCTGCTGGGCGCGGCGGGGGCCGGCGTGGTCATCGAATGTGTGGGCGGCGTGGCCGCCGCCACCCAGGCGGTGTCGGCGGCGGCGAGGGGAGGGACGGTCCTCCTCTTCGGTGTGCCCAAGAGCGGGACCTCCGTTCAGTTGAACCTGGACGACATCTTTCAGAAGGAGCTGAAGGTGATGGGTTCCAAGATCAACCCGGATACCCATGGGCGGGCGGCGGCCCTCATCAACGGCGGGAAGCTCCGGCTGGAGCCCCTGATCACCCACAGCTACCCGGTGGAGCGGCTGGAGGAGGGGATCCAAAAGCAGATGGCGGACGATTCTATCAAGGTGGTGATCGAAGGATGCGGGATATGATAACGGGGACCATGTGCCAGCAGGTAATGACCGAGCCGGGGAAGATCGAGTTCCGGAGGGTGGACATCCCCAAGATCGGGGAGGAGGAGCTGCTGGTCCGCATTGAGCGGATCGGCATCTGTGGGTCGGACATCCATGTGTACCACGGCACCCATCCCTTTACCCAATACCCGGTGACCCAGGGCCACGAGGTGTCGGGAGTGGTGGTGCAGGTGGGGGACGGGGTCTCCGGGTTTTCGGTGGGGCAGAAAGTGACCATCCAGCCCCAGGTGGTGTGCGGCAAGTGCTACCCCTGCCGCCACGGGAAGTATAACCTGTGCGAGGAGCTGAAGGTCATGGGCTTTCAGACCACGGGGGTGGCCTCGGAGTATTTCGCGGTGAGCGCCGGGAAGGCGCTGGCCCTGCCGGAGGAGATGACCCTGGACCAGGGAGCCATGATCGAGCCTCTGGCGGTGGCGGTCCACGCCGTAGGCCGCTACGGCTCCATGGAGGGGGCCCGGGTGGCGGTGCTGGGGGCCGGGCCCATCGGCAATCTGGTGGCCCAGGCGGCCAAGGCGGAGGGGGCCCGGGTCATGCTCTGTGACGTGAGCCAATTCCGCCTGGACCTTGCAAAAGAGTGCGGGGTGGACTATACTTTCCATACGGGCGCGGTGGACTTTGGACAGGCCCTTGTCCAGGCCTTTGGTCCGGACAAGGCGGACGTGATCTACGACTGCGCGGCCAACGACGACACCATGGGCCAGGCCATCCGCTGGGCCAGAAAGGGCAGCAAGATCATTCTGGTGGGGGTCTACGCCGGGATGGCCAGGGTGGACCTGGCTACTCTCAACGACCATGAGCTGGACCTGGACACCACCATGATGTACCGGGTGGAGGATTACCGCCGGGCCATTGCGCTGGTGGAGGAGAAGAAGGTCCGGCTGGAGCCCCTGATGAGCAGGCATTTCCCCTTTCGGGAGTATTTGGAGGCCTACCGTTTTATCGACGAGAACCGGGAGAGGACCATGAAAGTCATTATTGACGTGCAGGCGTGAGAGGGCCTGCCGAAGGAGGAGCCCATGATCGATGTGACCGCCCTGGGGGAATTTTTGATCGACTTTACCCCCCACGGGGAGAACGAAGAAGGAGTGCGGCTGCTGGAGGAAAACCCGGGGGGCGCGCCGGTGAATGTGCTGACAGCGCTCAGCCGCCTGGGGAAAAAGACCGCCTTTATCGGAAAGGTGGGGGACGACCTCCACGGCCACTTCCTGGCCCGGGTGCTGGAGGACAACGGCATCGACGGCCGGGGGCTGCGGTTTTCCAAGGCGGCCTATACCACATTGGCTTTTGTGGCCCTCTCCCCCGGCGGAGAGCGGACCTTTTCCTTTGCCCGGGCCCCAGGGGCGGACACCACCCTGACGGTGGAGGAGCTGCCCGGGGAGCTGCTAAGGGACAGCCGTATCCTCCATGTGGGGTCCCTCTCCATGACCCACGAGCCCGCAAGGAGCGCCACTTTGGCCGCGGTGGAGGTGGCGAAGAAGGCCGGAGCGCTGATCTCATATGACCCCAACTACCGCGCCCCCCTGTGGCCCTCGGAGGAGGAGGCGGTGAGACGGATGCGCTTTTTGGCGCCCCGGGCCGACTTGGTGAAGCTGTCGGATGAGGAGACGAAGCTGCTCACCGGAGAGGAGGACCCCCGGCGGGCGGCAGAGGGGCTTTTGGAGCAGGGGGCGGCTCTGGTGGCGGTGACCTTGGGCGGGAAGGGGGCCCTGGTGGCCAACCGGAACGCTGTGGTGAGCAGGCCCGGCCATGGGGTGCCCATGGTGGACACCACCGGAGCGGGGGACGCCTTTTGGGGCGGCCTTTTGGCCCGGCTGCTGGAGCTGGGAGGGGCTCCGGAGGAACTCTCCGGGGAGGAGCTGCTGGACCTGGCACGGTGGGGCAACGCCGCCGCGGCTCTGTGCATCGGGAAAAGGGGGGCCATCCCGGCCATGCCCACCGGGGAGGAGGTCCGCCGGTTGTTGGAGGGGGAAGCCCTCGGCTGTGAATAAGAGAAAACGAGCCTGTGCCCATTGGGGCACAGGCTTTGTTTTTTGTGTATGCCGCTGCCCTGTTTTGTAAGTCGTTCAGCAGGGATATGGGGAGTATTGCTGTAAGGTCATGGGAATGCCCATATCAACCGGAAAGCTCAGGCCCATTTTATTGTTTGTGATAAAATAGGACCCTACATTATAACACCAGACTTTTTGGCTATGGTATATTGGGGGAAAAGGAGGTGGGAAGGCGTGAACACATATAAAACTGCGGAAGTTGCCGCAATTATTGGAGTACACCCAAACACAGTGCGGTTATATGAAAAACGAAAGCTGATACCAAAGCCGGAACGACGGTCAAATGGCTATCGTGTATTTACAGAATTTCATATAGAGCAATGTAAGCTGATCCGGCTTGCATTTCAAGTAGAGGTCTTGCAGAACGGGTTAAGAAAGAAAATGGCACAGGTGATCACAGTATCAGCGACAGGAGACTTTGACATGGCCATTGTGCTTGCGAAAAACTATTTGAAGCAAATCGGACGGGAACGACAAAGCGCAGAGGAGGCCATTGAAATTGTAAAGAAGATCTTATCCGGCGATGGAGGGGAAAACGATGGTCATTTGAAACGAAAAGAGGTATCAAAGATGTTTGATATTTCTATGGACACGCTCCGGAATTGGGAAATGAACGGTTTGCTTTCCGTAAAAAGAAAAGAGAACGGGTATCGCGTCTATACGGATGAGGATATACGACGGCTAAAAATCATCCGTTCTTTAAGATGTGCAAATTATTCCTTGGAATCGATCCTGCGTCTTTTACAACAGCTATCCCAAAATCCCGATACAGATATTCGCGCTGCACTAAATGAGCCAAAGCAAACAGGTGACATTATTTCTGTCTGCGACAGGCTTATTGTGTCGCTGTCAGCGGCAGAGAAGAATGCACGCGCCGTTTTGAATATGCTGTATGATATGAAGATCCGATTTTCATAACCTTACACTTTGCCACCAATGTTTTCATTGGTGGTATTCTTATTTTACAAAAAGCAAAAGGAGGATTTATTATGGAGACGGTGATCCATGTGGAGCGGTTGTCAAAATCCTATGGCGGCCTGCTTGCGGTAGACAAAATCAGTCTATCCGTAAAACGCGGAACTGTTTACGGGCTTCTTGGTGCAAACGGCGCAGGAAAAAGTACAACGATGGAATGTATTTTAGGCACAAAAAATGCCGACAGCGGAAGGATATCGGTCTTGGGTTATAACCCTAAAAAGGACAGACACCGCTTATTTCAGAATGTTGGCGTTCAGTTTCAGGAGGGCGGTCATCAGCCGGAAATCAAAGTTTCCGAGCTGTGTGAAGAGACCGCCTGCCTGTATAAAGAGCCTGCCGACTGGAAAAAACTTTGTGAACAGTTTGGAATAGGCAGTAAGATCGGTAATGTGGTAAAGAGTTTGTCCGGCGGGGAGCGTCAACGCTTATTTATCGCACTTGCCTTGATCCCAAGGCCGGAACTGGTATTTCTTGATGAATTGACTACCGGGCTCGACGCAAAGGCCCGGCGTGAGGTTTGGAAAATATTATCCGAATTAAAAAGCAAGGGGTTGACGATTTTCTTGACCTCTCACTTCATGGACGAAGTAGAAGCCCTATGTGATGAGGTCTGTATTTTGAGAAATGGGAAGGCCGTATTTTTTGGAACCGTTGAACAGGCAAAGAAAGCCAGCGGTTGTGAGAAATTTGAAGACGCTTACCTTATGCTCTCGGGCGAGGAGGTCGGGAAAGAATGAGATCGATAAGAACACTTTTGAAAAATGAGCTAAAACTGAACATTAGAGATATGAATATGGTTATTTTCGCTGTCATTCTGCCGTTGATCGTTTTGCTTATTTTGGGTCTCATGTATGGAACGGAGCCCGCCGCAGACGGGGCAGCATATACATTTATGGAGCAGTCCTTTGGCGCGCTATGCTGCATTTCCATTTGTGCCAGCGGATTTATGGGTTTGCCTCTTGTAGTAGCAGGCTATCGGGAACGAAAAATCTTGAAGCGTTTTCAAGTGACTCCTGTCAGTCCGGCAAAATTACTTTTGGTAGAATTTTTGATTTATATTATCTATTGTATCCTGTCAATGATAACCCTGTTTCCTGCCGCCATGCTGTTTTGGAAAATAAGAATACATGGGTCTTTCCTCTTGTTTTTGGGAAGTTGGCTTTTGACTATGCTATCGACTTTGAGTATAGGGTTATTGGTTGGGGGGATCGCGAAAAATACCAAAAGTGCAAGTGTGGCCGCCTGTATCCTGTATTTCCCTATGCTGATTTTTTCGGGAGCGACACTGCCCTTTGAGGTCATGCCTGCCGCCATGCAAAAGATGATCGGTATCTTTCCGTTGACACAAGGGATTCAATTGATGAAAGCGGCATTTCTGGGGTTGCCGGTTGAAAATGTGCTGCTTTCGGTTGCGGTGATGTGTGCCGTTACACTGGTTTGTTTTGCTGTCTCTGTAAAGTGTTTCAAATGGGAATAAACCTTTCATTGTAAAACATAAGCACGAGATACATTATAAAGTAAATCCGCTGTAGGACAGCGTTTATAGATATGGAAGGCGGTATGAGCAGCTATCATATACCGAATATATTATTGACATATGACAAAAATAGTGTATAATAAAAGGCACAAGAGCATATCGAAGATAGAAAAGGGGAAAATAGCGATGGCAAGGCCCAGAAAATGCAGAAAGGTGTGCCACTTTCCCCAGAGTAGAGGCTTTTTCCCCGATCCACCCGGAGAGGGAGGGACCATTTTCCTAACGGTGGAGGAGTACGAGACCATACGGCTCATTGACGGGCGGGGCCTTTCTCAGGAGGAGTGCGGCGCGTCCATGGAGATCGCCCGCACCACCGTCCAGGCGATTTATGCCCAGGCCAGGAAGAAGCTGGCCGACGCGCTGGTGGAGGGCCGGCCCTTGGAGATCCAGGGGGGAGATTATCGCTTGTGCCAGGGCGGCCGGCGGGACTGCGGCGGCTGTTTTAAGCAGTTTTATTATCAGCATTACCCCAAACCGAAAGGAGAAAACAGCATGCGGCTGGCGATCCCCTATGAGGAGGGACAGATCTTCCAACATTTTGGACACACCAAACGATTCAAGCTCTACGACGTGGAAGAGGAGCGCATCACGGCTACTCAGCTGGTGGATGCCGGCGACCAGGGTCACGGCGCCCTGGCGGGAGTCCTTCACGCCCTCCATACCGACGTGCTGATCTGCGGCGGGATCGGCGCCGGGGCCCAGGCGGCCCTGGAGGGGGCGGGGATCCGTTTCTACGCCGGAGTCACGGGGGAGGCGGACCGGGCCGCGGAGGCCTTGCTGGCCAGGACGCTGGCCTATGATCCGGCTGCGCGGTGCGACCACCATGGGGAGCACCACCATCATCACAAGGACGGCCGGGACTGCGGCGGACACCATTGCTGCGGGCCGGCTGACTGAGAAAAAGGTTTATCGATCAAACAAATCAAAGGAGGAAGAAGAAATGACAAAATTTTATCTCTGCCGCCACTGCGGCAACCTGGTGGGAATGATTCATGACGGGGGAGTGACCCCCATCTGCTGCGGCGAGAAGATGACGGAGCTGAAGGCCAACACGGTGGACGCCGGCGGGGAGAAGCACCTGCCCGTGGTGAAGGTGGACAAGGACGCCGTCAGCGTCAACGTGGGCTCTGTAAGCCACCCCATGACCCCGGAGCACCTGATCGAGTGGGTCTATCTGGAGACGGAGCAGGGCGGCCAGCGGAAGGCGCTGAAGGCGGACGACGCTCCCGAGGTGACCTTCGCCCTGGGCGGCGACAAGCCGGTGGCCGTGTATGCCTATTGCAATCTCCATGGGCTGTGGATGACCAAGCTGTAAAAGAATGAAAAGCCCCCTGGCCAGACGGTCAGGGGGCTTTTTGCTGCAGAGAATTATATGATGTCAAGGATAAACGATAGGCCTTACTGGACCGCGATGGCCTCGATCTCGCAGAGGACTCCTTTGGGCAGGGCCTTGACCGCTACGCAGCTGCGGCCTGGCTTGGAGACGAAATACTTGGCGTAGACCTCGTTGAAGGCGGCAAAGTCTCCCATGTCCGCCAGGAAGCAGGTGGTCTTGATCACCTTAGTGAAGTCTGTCCCGGCGGCGGTCAGGATGGCGCCGACGTTCTGACAGCTCTGCTCGGTCTGGGCGGCGATGCCCTGGGGGACCTCGCCAGTGGCGGGGTCTACGGGGATCTGGCCCGAGGTGATGACGAAGCCGTTGGCCGCATAGCCCTGGGAGTAGGGGCCGATGGCCCCGGGGGCGTTTTTGGTGTCGATGAGCTTCATGCTTTGATCTTCCTTTCTGATATCAGGCTTTTATCCAGACGAGCGGGATCGCCCCGCCCGGTTTGGACCGGTTTGCTTCTCCCTGCCCTCCTGGAGCAGGCGCTGGTGGTCTTCCAGCATGAGCTGGGCCGCGATGTCCAGGGAGTGGATGGCCTCGTACTGGTCTACCAGGTCGCTCTGGACCAGGTCGCTGTAGGTCTTCTCCCCACCGTAGGACAGCTTCAGAAAAACGGGGGTGCAGATGGCGCAGGCCATGACGCACAGGATCACCGGGCCGGTGAGGGCCTCCTGCATCAGGCCCAGGGCCAGGCCCTTGGTGGCCACGATCAGGGCCACCTCCCCCCGGCAGACCATGCCCACCCCTACCTGGAGGCTCTCCCTACCACTGTAGCCGCACAGGCGGGCCCCCAAGCCGCAGCCCAGGAGCTTGGTGGACATGGCCACCAGGGTGAGGACCAGGGCAAAGAGCAAAAGGGCCCCGCTCATCTCCGGCAACACCAGCTTCACCCCAATGCCCGCGAAAAAGACGGGGGAGAAGAAGAGGAACGACAGGGTTTCGCACCGGGAGGCGATGTGAGCGGCCTGGCTGGTGTTGGCGATGATGACCCCCGCCAGATAGGCCCCCGTGATATCGGCCACGCCGAAGAAGGTCTCCGCCCCATAGGCGAAGAGGAAGCAAAGCCCAAAGGAAAATACGGCGTACCGCCGCCGGCCCCGGTCCTCGGCCTGGGTCAGCCATTTGACGCCCTTGTGCAGGAGCACCCCAAGGACGAGGGCGGCGGCGAAAAACCCGCCGATGCGCAGCAGCACCAGGGACAGCCGCACCGTGGGGTCCGCCATGCTGGTGACCAGAGTGAGGGCCACGATGCCCAGAATGTCGTCAATGAGGGCGGCGCTGAGCACCGCGCTGCCCGAGCGGGTGGACAGCTTGCCCATTTCCCGCAGGGTCTCCACTGTAATGCTCACCGAGGTGGCGGTGAGGATCACGCCCAGGAAGGCGCTCTCCAAGGGGCTGCCCACGCCAAAGGCTGTCCCCAGCAGGAAGCCTCCTGCCAGAGGGACCGCCACCCCGCACAGGGCGATGATCAGGGCGGAGCGCCCTGACTTCCGCAGCTCCTGCACGTCTGTCTCCAGACCGGCGGTGAACATGAGGACGATGACTCCGATCTCGGAGACCTGATCCATAAAATCCGTCTCCACCAGCACTCCCAGGCAGGCGGGGCCCAGCAGCAGCCCCGCCAGAAGCGCCCCCACCACCTGGGGCAGGGCGAAGCGTTTTGTCACGATACCAAACAACTTGGTGCTGAACAGGATCAGCGCCATATCTAACAAAAAATGATAAGAACCCATGCTTTGCTTGTCGCCTCTTTATAAAATTTTTCAGTCTTCCGGGTTTTAAAACATCAAGGGATGCGCCCCGTCGTAGACTACGTGGCGGTAGCCCTGCGGGTCGGTGTCCCCCTCGGTGTTGAACAGCAGGACCACCGAATTTTCGTCCAGGCCCAGCTTGTCCCGGAAGGGGCGCAGCTCCTCCCGCTCCAGCAGAAGGGAGAGAAGGCCCGCGGTGACGGCCCCGGACTCTCCGGAGACCACCGGCCGGTCTCCGCCCGCCGGGGCGGCCAGCACCCGCATCCCCCGGGCGGAGACCGCGTCGGGGCAGGCAAAGGCAAAGTCGGTGTTGTCCCGCAGGATAGGCCAGGTGAGCTGGCAGGGCTCGGCACAGTTGAGTCCTGCCATGATGGTGATCTCCGAGCCGATGGCCTTATGCTCTTTTCCGTCGTCCTGGCGGAGGGACTCGAAGATGCAGGCCACCTCCTCCGGCTCCACCACGGCGATTTTGGGCCGGTCCTTCCCATAGGTACAGCAGAGGGCGCCGGTGACGCCGCCGGCCATGGCCCCCACGCCCGCCTGGAGGAACACATGGGTGGGGCGGCGGTAGCCCAGCAGCTCCAGCTGGTCCATGGCCTCATAGACCATGGTGGTGTAGCCTTGGATGATCCAGCGGGGGGCGGTCTCATACCCGGGCCAGGAGGTGTCCTGGATCAGGGTCCAGCCCTTCTCCTCCGCCATCTTGGCGGCGTAGCGCACCGCGTCGTCATAGCTCAGGTCGGTGATGGTGACTTCCGCGCTCCCCGCGTCCCGGATGGCCTGGGCCCGGGCCTCCACTGAGCCCCGGGGCATGTAGACGTAGGACTTGGCTCCCAGAAGCCCCGCCGCCCAAGAGATTCCCTTGCCGTGGTTGCCGTCGGTGGTGGTGACAAAGGTCATTTTACTGATCTTCTCACGGTTTTCCGGGCGCTGGAGCTGCTCCATGGTGACGGTGTGGTGGTCCAGGCCCAGACTCTCGCATACCGACCGGCACAGGGCATACACCCCGCCCAGGCCCTTAAAGGCGTTAAGGCCGAAACGCTTGGACTCATCCTTGACGCAGATAGCCGCTACCCCAAGGCGCTTGGCCAGGCCGTTGAGTTCCACCAGGGGGGTGGGGGCATACTGCTTCAGGGACTCGTGGAGATGGCGCACCGGCCCGGTGGCCTCCCGGGAGAGAAAGTCGGGGGCTGGGCTGGGGGTGCGGTGGGGATTGAGCTCCATTTGGATGTTTGCAATGGTTTCTACCTGTAACATAAAAATACCTCCTTTGGATGGTTTGTTGTCTCTATGTTATAGCAAGCGCCGTGCCAAAATGCCCCATAGACCAGAAAACCATTGGGAGACAGGCACTTTTTATTTTTGAACGAGGTGTTTTTCCCGGGAGACCGCTCCGCCGTTCTCAATTTGAAACAGAAAAAAGAAATGGGTCTATCAAAATGAGAAAATCTCCATTTTGATAGACCCGCTTTTCACAGCCCGTACTCCTTCATTTTTCGGTAGAGGGTGGCAATGCTGATGCCCAACTGCCGGGCGGCCATGCGTTTGCCGTCCCTGTAGTCCTTGTATTTCTCCAGGCACCGGCGGATCATGACCTCCTCCATGTGCCGCAGGCTCCAGTCCTCTCCCAGCTCCACCCGGGGGGCCTCCCCCTGGGCGGGGTTGGGACCCAGCCGCTTGCGCAATAGCTCGGAGCGGAGGACCCCAGAGGAGGGCAGCATGTTCACCGCGTACTCGATGACGTTTTGCAGCTCCCGCACGTTCCCCGGCCAGTCGTACTGCTCCAGGGCCATCCAGAAATCCTCACCGACCCCGGAGCAGGGCCGCTGCATGGCGGAGGTGAATTTCCGGATGAAGCCCCCGGCGATGAGCCGGATGTCCCCCGGACGCTCCCGCAGGGGCGGCAGGGTCAGGGGCACCACGTTGATGCGGTAGTAGAGGTCCTGGCGGAAGGTCCCCTCCTGGACCATCTTCTCTAAGTCCCGGTTGGTGGCAAAGACGAAGCGCACGTCGATGGGGATGGGGATATTGCTGCCCAGCCGGGTCAGCTCCCGCTGTTCCAGCACCCGCAGCAGCTTTACCTGGATGGCCGCAGGCATGTCTCCCACCTCGTCCAGGAAGAAGGTGCCCCCCTGGGCGGTCTCTAAAAGACCCTTTTTGCCGTTGGCATTGGCCCCGGTGAAGGCCCCCTTTACATAGCCGAAGAGCTCACTTTCCAGTAGGTTCTCCGGCAGGGCGGCGCAGTTCACCGCTACGAAGGGGCCGTCCTTCCGCAGGCTCTCCCCGTGGACGGCCCGGGCGGCCAGCTCCTTGCCCGTGCCGCTCTCCCCGGTGATGAGCACATTGGAGGTGGAAGGGGCCACCAGGCGGATATTCTTTTTCAGCCGGACGATGGGGGCGGATTGGCCGATGATCCGGTCCAGGGCGGTGGAGGGGGCCAGCTGCAAAAGGCCGTCGGAGACCTCGGAGCGCAGCTGGGCGTCGCCGAAGACTACCAGGCGGTCATAGGGGTCCAGACCTACCTGGTAGATATCGGCTACGATGCGGCGGACCGAGCCGTCCCACCGGAGCTCATATTCCTTATCGGCGGCCTGGCCCATCGGCCGGATAGAACACTGGGTCCGGGCCATGCCGTCCAGGTTCAGCAGGTCTTGGGCGGCCTGGTTCAGGTCATATACCCGGTCCTGGCTGTCCAGGATGAGCAGACCGATCTGGACCCGGCCCAGCATGTGCTCCAGCATCTCCCGCACGTTTTCGCTGCGGTCGGTCTGGAGGATGACCTGGAGTTGGCTGGAGAGCAGCCCGGCAAACTGGGTGAAAAACTGCTCGAACATATCCCGTTGGGCCAAAAACCGTGCCTTTTGCTCCTGGTCGTAGCACACGCAGCCGATGACCCCCACCGCGTTTCCCTCCAGGAGGATGGGCGTCCAAAGCTCACAGAGGTTGTCGCAGATATCCCGGCTGACACAGTCCCGGCACAGGGGATTTTCGATAGGGTCCTCCACAATGACGGTGGCTCTGGTTTCAATGGCATGCTGCATCACGTTGCCGTAGTGGGCCTGGTTGCCCACCCGGTCCCGCATCCGCCCGCTGCCTGCCACCCGGCGGGGCTCATCGTCCAGGATAGAGGCGTCGATACCCAGGACCTGTTCCAGAATGTCCACATACTGCTGGGCGGTGTCCTTGATACGCCAGAGGATGGATTCCATGTCCGTTCACCTCTCCTTTGCCTTTTCTCCATTATCGCATGTCCTGTCCCATTTTTCCAGAGGAAAATTCAGATTCCTGCGGGAAAAGGGCGGACGGCACGAATGGGTACCGTCCGCCCTCGGGCGGTCCGTTGGCTCAGTAGTCTTTCATGGCCGCCAGCACCTTCAGGAACCGGGCGTAATCGTCGGCCATGACCTTCACGGAGAAGTGTTCCCGGGGAGAGTGGGGGCTTTCCACCACCGGGCCCACCCCGGCGGCCTCCGCCCCGGGCATATGCATGAGGAAGATGCCCTGCTCGCAGGTGCCTTGGGCCACATTGGGCTCCATGTCGGCGTAGATGGGCCCCACCACCTGGGCCACCCGGCCGTTGCCGCAATATTCCCACTGGGGCAGGTCGTGGAGGATGTTGAGGCGCACACCCATCAGTTCACAAATGCGCTGGATCTTGTCGAACTGGAAATACTTCTTGGCCGCTAGGGCGGAGCGGATGCATACCACCACCCGGAAGGCCCCTTGGGCCATCTCCACCACGCCCACATTGACGCAGGACTCATACTTGTGCTCGAAATACTTGTGGAGGGAGCACAGCCCGTCGGGGAGGATGGTCATGAGGGTCAAAAATTTCTCCGTGGTCCCGTCGTCGCAGGTCTCAGCCGCCGGGGCGTCCCACAGGGTTACCGACAGTTTTACATCGGGATCGGGCACCGCCAGCTCAGAGGAGTAGACCCCCTGCCACTCCTGTACTGCATTTACTACTGTCTCGGCCCACTCCGCCGGGAAGCTCAGCACACACTGGGCGTCCCGGGCGTAGGCGCAGGCGGTCTCCGCCCCGCCCACGAAGGAGGCGATGCGGAAGGGAACCTTCTTCTTTTTTTGCAGGTCGGAGAGCACCCGCACCAGCAGAGTGTTGGCGTTGCCCCGCTCGGCAAAGGCGTTCTTGCCGCTGTGGCCCCCCATAAGCCCGCCGATGGAGAGGGCGGCGGTCACGTCTCCCGGCCGGGCGGGGGTCATGTTCCGGTCCTGGAGCAGTTCCATCTCCAGCTCCCCCGCGCCCCCCAGGGACAGGCGGGTGGCGTCGGTGCTGAGGATGATCTTGCTCTTGAGTTTGTCGTAGTGGAGCTTCCAAGCCCCCTTCATATCGGTCTCCTCATTGGTGGTGAACACCGCCTCCAGGGCCGGGTGGGGAATGTCTTTGGATTCCAGCACCGCCAGGATAAAGGCCATACCCAGGCCGCAGTCGGCCCCCAGGGTGGTGCCGTTGGCGTGGATGATGTCCCGGTCGGCGTCCAGCATCAGCTCCAGAGGTTCCTTTTCGAAGTCGTGCTCCACCCCGGGGTCGGTGGCGCAGATCATATCCATGTGGGCGGCCACCATCACCGAGGGGGCCTTCTCGTAGCCCGGGGTGGCGGGCTTGTAGATGATAACGTTGGTGGTCTCGTCCTGAAAGACCTCCAGCCCCAGGTCCCGGCCAAACTTCACCAGGTAGTCGCTAATGCCCTGGGTGTTGTCCGCCCGACGGCAGGTCACTTGGGACAGGTCATAGAAGCACCGCAGCACGCTTTGAGGCTCCAGACCGTTAAATATATAGTCCATAATAAGACGCTCCTTTTGATGGGATTTTTCTTACAGCTTGCTCTCCAGCAGGGCATAGAAGGAACAGGCGGTGAGGATCTGGTCCACCGGGCAGGTCTCGTCTACGATGTGGCAGCCCGCCTCATCCCCTGCGCCGAAGATGATGGTGGGGACCCCCAACTTCCCGGCGGTGACATAGCCGTTGGTAAAGCCGTTGCGGCGGTAGACGATGGGCTCCAACTCCAGCTCCGATACCGCTTTCCGGGCCGCCTCGATGCGGGGGTGGTCCTCCTCCAGACGCCAGGCCGGCAGCAGGTTTGCAGCACGGCCCCCCGCCCAGTCCAGGTGATGCCGCAAGTGTCCACGATTTTCCAGGAGACCCCGGGGAACCCTTCGCACAGCCCGTCCAGCTCCCTGAGCTCATGGGCTACTGCCAGGCCCGCCATCAGGGCTTGATGCTCTTTGTTCATATGGGGCTTCTCCTTTCGCTTTTGGGGCGGCTTACTGCTCTGCGGCGGCGGACTCCTTGACGTACTTGGTGTCGAAGCCCATCAGGGTCACCACCAAGAGCACAACGGGGGTCACATAGGCGAAGAAGCTGTAGGGGATGAGCTGGGCGGGGCTGACGCCGATATGGCCGGCGGCCACCACCGAATTCATGTTCCAGGGCAGCAGGGTGCACATGGCGGTGCAGCCCACCGCCAGAGCCCGGGTCAGGTTCACCTTGTCCAGCCTGGTCCGGTCATAGACAGGGGCCATGATGTTGCCGGCGAAGACATAGGCAAAGTTGGAGGAGGCGCCGATGGCGTTGCCCAGCACGGACATGAACACCGTGGCCAGGATGACGCTGAGCTTGGAATGAAGCCGCTGGGTCAGGGGCTCCACCAGGGCGTCGATGATGCCGGCGGCGTTGAGGATGCCGAACAGGCCGAAGGCGAAGAGGAACAGGATGCCCGTGCTGGCCATGCTGGTGATGCCGCCCCGGTTGAGCAGGGTGTCCACCATATCCATGCCGGAGTCAATGGAGTAGCCACCCCAGAAGTAGGAGATCACGTCGGGGATGCTCTTGCCCTCCGCCAGGCAGGCGATGACGCCGCCGGCGAAGGCGCCGGTGAGCAGGGAGGGGATGGAGGCCTTCTTCATGGCCAGCATGCCGAAGACGATGACCATGGGCAGCACCGCCACGACGCCCATATGGAAGTTGCTCTCCAGAGTCTGGCTGATGCCGTTGACCACGGTGTAGTCTACCGTTCCGTTGCTGTTGAGCATCAGGCCCATAATAAGGTAGAGCACGGCGCAGATGATGCCCGAGGGGACGGTGACCTTGGCCTGGTGCTTGATGCCCACGAACAGGTCCACCCCGGTGACGCCGGAGCAGAGGTTGGGGCCGTCGGACAGGGGGGAGATGGTGTCCCCGAAGAAGGCGCCGGAGCAAATGGCACCGGCGGTGATGAGGGGGTCAATGCCCATACCCATCCCGATGCCCGCCAGGGCAAGGCCCGCGGTGCCGCAGGTGCCCCAGGAGGTGCCGGTGACCATGGAGCACATGACGCACAGCAGGAAGGCGGCCACCAGGAAGAAGGAGGGGGAAATGAACTTGATGCCCAGATTAATAATGAGGGGCACGGTGCCGGCGGCGTTCCAGGTGCCCACCAGGCCGCCGTTGATCAGCAGGATCAGAATGGGGACAATGGCCCGGGTGCAGGACTGGACCACGCCGTTTTGAAGGTCCTTGTAGGACACACCCAGCCGCAGGCACAGGGGCAGGGCCACCAGCCAGCTCAGCAGGAAAAGGGGGTGGATCTTGGACCCCCAGGCCAGGGCGGGTACCATGATAACACTGAATACAGCGATCACAGTGAACAGGGCATACCCAAAGGAAGGCTTTTTTGCAATTTTTTGCTCATTCATCGTCATTTTCTCCTCTATTCTCAAATTTTTGGCGGGTGGTGTAAGAAAAAATTGCGGTATCCGCCACTGCCTATCAATAGAGCAATGGGGATGCCAAAGAGGAAATGCGTTTGTTTTTTTCTTCCCGATTTTCTCAAACCAAGTTTCCTCAATGGTTTGCCCGGTGTGGGGGATTTTTGCGCGAATAAGCACGTGAAATCTCAAAATAATAAAATTCTCATTTTGAGATCACAGGTGTTTATTTTGATATCCGGTCAAGGGAGGATTGAGGGAGGAAACATGACGTTGTAAAAATGCATCAAAAAGGTAAATTTACAACAAAACGATTTGGGAAGAGGAGTGGGAAAACGGAGGGGATAGTGGGTAAACAGACTGGGGCGGAATGGGTGTATGGTTTTTGAAGAGGGACTTTCCGTTTTGGCACAGGGTATGCGTATAGTCTAAAGCAGGAATCAAAGACAGCTGTCAAAAAAGGAGCGGAGAGGGAAAGTGAGATTCCGGGCAGAGACAACCTGTTGGAAAGAAAAAGGAGGTTTATAACATGTACGATATTCTGGTTCTGATCATCGCGCTGGTCCTGTTTACCGTTCTGGCCTTCCTGCGGGTGGGCGCCATGCCCCTGGCCGCAACGGTGGCCCTCATTACCTGCATCCTGGCCCGGCTGCCCATTCTGGAGACCATTCTGGGCCCCTTCATGGCCTCGGCGGCCAACTATGTGCAGAACTACTGCTTTGTGTTCTTCCTGGGGGCAGTGTTCTCCGCCCTCTATGAGCGATCCAAGGGCGCCAAGTCCATCGCCCTGTTTTTGAGCAAGGTCACCCACGGCAAGCACGTGGCCGCCCTTATCTTTACTGTCACCGCCATTCTGACCTACGGCGGTATCAGCGGCTTCGTCATCTACTTCGTCATGTACCCCATCTGCCTGCAGATGTTCCAAAAGAACAACCTCTCCCGCATCCTCATCCCCGGCGCCATCACCGCCGGGTGCTGGACGGTGTCCATGGTGGCTCCCGGCTCCCCCTCGGTGCAGAACGTGGTGGCCATGAACAACCTAGGCACTCCTTCTACCGCCGCCCTGGTCCCCGGCGTCATCACCATCGTGGTGGAGTACATCCTCATCGTGGCCTGGTTCGAGTACCGGACCAAGAAGCTCCAGAAGATGGGCAAGGGCTTCGACGACCCCACACTGCCTCCTCTGCCCGAGTCGGAGAAGGACTTCTCCGAGGACCCCGACGAGGTCCGGCCCAGCGCCATTATCTCCTTTATCCCCATTGCGGTCATCCTTATTCTTTTCAACGGCTTCCATCTGAAGGTAGAGGCCGCCGTCTTCTTCGGCATCCTCACCGCCTGCGTTCTCTTTAAGCCTTTCCTGCCTACTTACCGGGATTACATCGACCTGTTCAACCAGGGCGGCACTAACGCCATCAACGCCCTGCTGAACACCGCCATCGTGGTGGGCTTCGGCGGCGTGGCCCAGCAGACCATCGGTTTCCAGAAGATCGTAGACGGGGTGTTGCAGATGAACATCTCCCCCCTGGTCTTTGTGGCCATCGCCGTTGCCGTGTGCGCCGGCATGTGCGGCTCCGCTTCCGGCGGCATGGGCATCGCCTTCAACGCTCTGAAGGACACCTTTGTGGCCCTGGGAGTCAACCTGGAATATGTCCACCGGATCTCCGCCATCGCCGCCGGTACCCTGGACACCCTGCCCCACCAGGGCGGCCAGATCACCATTTTCGCCATCACCCATATGAACCACAAGACGGCCTACTGGGATATCTGCGTCACCCAGCTCATCATTCCCCTCATTACCGTCTTTGCCGTCACCATCCCCCTGTGCTCTCTGGGGCTGTAAAACCGTTTTTCAAAGAAAGGATGAAATGATATGGAGAAGTTGAATTTGACCGAACTCCTGGTGGGCCAAAAGATGGAGCCCCGCTACATGGAGTACAACTGGCGGGACATCGCCCTCTACGCCCTGGCGGTGGGCGCCAAGCGGGAGGACCTGGACTACGTCTACGAGAAGGGCCTGAAGGCCATCCCCACCTACGCCACCATCCCCTACTGGGGCACGGTGAACGTCCGGCCCTACCAGTGGATGCCCCTGCCCGCCTCCATGCTGGCCAACGACATCATCAAGCCAACCATCTCCTATCTGAACATGGACCACGAGGTCATCATTCACCGGCCCATCGATCCCATCAAGGGCACCTTCCAGTGGCAGGACGAGATCACCGACGTCTACGACCGGGGCGAGGGCAAGGGCGCCGTGGTCAAGAGCAAGGTACTGGTCCGGGACGAGGCGGGCAATGCCGTGGCCACCAACTACTCCACCACCTTCTTCCACGAGGCCGGCGGCTTCGGTGGTCCTCCCATGCCCAAGAGCGACGTGGTCATCCCCGACCGGGAGCCCGACTTTGAGGTGGACGACTACATCAGCCCCATCCAGAACCTGCTCTACCGCCTCACCGGCGACACCAACCTGGTCCATGTGGACCCGGCCTATGCCCAGAAGATGGGTTTTGAGACCTCCTTCATGCAGGGGCTGTGCTCCTTTGGTTTCTCCTGCCGCATGGCCATCGGAGCCCTGATTCCCGGCCAGCCCGAGCGGATGACACGGATGGCTGCCCAGATGAGCTCAGTGCTCTTCCCCGACACCCCGGTGCGGCTGCGCCTGTGGAAGCTGGAGGAGGGGAAGGCCCTGTTCCAGTTCGTGAACCTTACCACCGGGAAGCCCGTCCTCAACCGGGGCGTCTTTGAGTGGAAGTAAGAGCGTTCTATTTTTGATACTACCCCATCTCCCAATAGAGCTGTTTTCAGGCGGCGGGGAGACCCGCCGCCTGAAAACCGGCCACCTCACATGAAGAAAGGAGCTATCCCATTATGTTCAAACCCCTGGAAGGCGTGAAGGTCGTAGACCTGACCTATTTCGTAGCCGGACCCGGCACCGCCAAGATCCTGGCGGACTGGGGCGCTGACGTCATCAAGGTGGAGCCCTCCTTCGGCGACCCCGCCCGGAGCACCGGCGCCACTATGTCCTGCCCCATCCAGAAGGACTGCAATCCCTTCTACACCGCTTACAACGCCAACAAGCGGGGCATTTCCCTGAACCTGAAGACCGAGGAGGGCAAGGCGGTGCTGGATAAAATTTTGGAGGGGGCCGACGTGTTTCTCTCCAGCTACCGCACCGGAGCCTTGAAGCGGCTGGGGTTGGACTACGCCTCGGTCCACGCCAAGCACCCCCACATTATCTGGGCTCAGATCAACGGCTTCGGCGATTTCGGCCCCGCCAAGGACAATGCCGGCTTTGATACCGTGGCCTTCTGGGCCCGGTCCGGGGCCATGATCGACATCACCGAGAAGAACACCAGCCCGGTGAATCCCCTCATTGCCTTTGGTGACGCCACCACCTCCTGTTCCCTGGCCGGGGGCATCTCCGCCGCCCTCTACCAGAAGTCCAAGACCGGCCGGGGCTGCAAGGTCATGGTCTCCCTCTTCGCCCAGGCCATCTGGACCGAGAGCGCCGGCATGGTATCCACCCAGTACGGCGACGAGTACCCCAAGTCCCGGCTGAATCCCGGCTCCCCCGTGATGGATACCTTCCAGAGCTCCGACGGTATCTGGTTCTATATGAGTATCCTGGAGCCTGACCGGTATAACTCCGCCCTTCTCAAGGAGCTGGGCCGGGAGGACCTGCTGGGCGATGAGCGGTACTGCACCGCCGTTGGCTCCAAGGCCAACAGCGCCATGGTGGTGGAGACTCTCAGCAAGGAGTTTGCCAAGCACACCATGGTGGAGATCGAGGGCATGTTTGCCCGGGCGGACATCGCCTACGACCGGGTCCAGCATATCAAGGAGGTGTTGGACGATCCCCAGGCGTTGGAGAACATGTACATCGTCCCTGTGAAGAACACCGACGGCTCGGTGACCAAGCAGCCTATGACCCCCATCCGCTTCTGCCTGGAGGAGCCCAAGACCGTGAAGGACATCGCCCCCACCGTGGACCGGCAGGCTCCCCTGGTGGGCGAGCACTCGGTGGAGATCCTGAAAGAGGTGGGCTACTCCCAGGCCGAGATCGACAAGCTGCTGGCCGACAAGGTGGTCACTGTGGACAGCCTGTGATATTATTTTAATGAAAAAGGAGATAGGACCCATGGATTTCAAGTTTACCGAGGACCAACTGTCCCTCCAGGAGATGGCCCGGGAGTTTGCTGAGAAGGAGATCGCCCCTAAGGCGGCGGAGCTGGACGAGGTCAGCAAGCACCCGGCGGACCTCTTCGCCAAGATGGCCGAGCTGGGCTTCACCGGCCTGTGCACCCCCGAGGAGTATGGCGGCGCCGGCGGCGGGGACATTGAGAAGGCCATCGTCATTGAGGAATTCGCCCGGAAGGATCCGGCGGTGGCCGGAGTTTACGCCATCCACTTCGGCACCGCCGCCTTCCTCAACAACTGGGGCAGCGAGGAGCTGAAGAGGGAGTACCTGCCCAAGCTGGCCAACGGGGCCCTGGGGGCCTTCGCCATGACCGAGCCCGGGGCGGGCTCCGACGCCAGCGCCATGCGCACCACCGCCATTTTGGATGAGACCGCCGGGGAATACGTTATCAACGGCTCCAAGTGCTTCATCACCGGTGGCAGCCAGGCCGACTACATCGCCCTTATCGCCCTGACCCAGCCCGAGCTGGGGGTGAAGGGAATGTCCGCCATCCTCATCGACACCGCCAAGGTGAAGGGCAAGGGCTTCACCATCGGCAAGATCGAGCACAAGATGGGCCTCCACGCCTCGGAGACCGCCGAGCTCATCTTTGAGGACTGCCGGGTGCCCAAGGAGAATCTCATTGGCGTGGAGGGTAAGGGCTTCAACTACGCCATGACCATCCTGGACGGCTCCCGCATCGCTTGCGGCGCCCAGTGCGTGGGCCTGGCCGAGGGGGCCATCGAGCTGGCGGTGAAGTATTCCAAGGAGCGGGTGCAGTTTGGCAAGCCCATCTCTGCCAACCAGGGCATCCAGTGGTACCTGGCTGATATGGCTACCCGCACCGAGGCGGCCAAGTGGATGACCTACCACGCCGCCTACCTGAAGGCCAGCGGCCAGAAGCACTCCAAGGAGGCGGCCATGGCCAAACTCTTCGGCTCGGAGACCGCCCGGTTCGTGGCCAACCTGGCCATGCAGATCCACGGCGGCTACGGCTACATGGAGGAGTACCCCATGGCCAAGCTCTACCGGGACGCCAAGATCCTGGAGATCTGGATCGGCACCTCTGAGGTCCAGAAGATGGTGATCTCCCGGGCCGTTATGGGATAAAAAAAGAAAAAACAGGAGGGAGACGTCCTTGGACGTCTCCCTCCTGTTTTTTTGCTCAGGAAAGCACCTTTTTCACCGTGATCCCCGCCTTTTTCATCTTCCGGTAGAGAAGACTGCGGTCGATGCCCAGAGCGGCCGCGGCGGCGGTGCAGCTCTGGCCATACTGGCGCAGGGTGTCCCGGATGATGGCGGCCTCGTAGTCGGCCATCAGGCTGGCCAGGCGCTTGTTTGGGTCGGCCGCCCGGGACAGCAACCGGGCGGGTAGGTCCACCTCGTCGATCATCAGCATGTCGCAGGAGGTATAGGCGCTGGCGATCACGTTGGTCAGCTCCCGCACGTTGCCGGGCCAGGTGTAGCCCATGAGCCGCCCCTTGGCCGCGTCGGAGAGCATGATGCTGGTCTTGTATTCTTGGTTCAGCTTGTCCAGGGTGTGGTTAGCGTGCAGGAGGATGTCCCCCGGCCGGTCCCGGAGGGGGATGGTCTCCAGGTTGATCACGTTCAGGCGGTAATAGAGGTCCTCCCGGAAGGCGCCCTCCCGGATCATTTTGGGCAGGTCCTGCCGGGTGGCGGCCACGATGCGCACGTTGATGGGGATGGGCCCCTCGCCTCCCACCGGCTCCACCTCCTGTTCCTGGAGGACCCGGAGCAGCTTGACCTGAAGGGGAAGGCTCATGTCCCCGATCTCGTCCAGAAACAGGGTGCCCTGGTCCGCCAGCTGGAATTTTCCCACCTTGCCACCCCGTTTGGCTCCGGTGAAGGCCCCCTCGGCGTAGCCGAAGAGCTCGCTTTCCAGCAGCTCTGCGGGGATGGCGGCGCAGTTGATGCTCACTATGGGCTTGTCCCGGCGGGGGCTCTCCATGTGGAGGGCCTTGGCAAAGAGCTCCTTGCCTGTGCCCGTCTCCCCGGTGATGAGGACGGGGAAGTCCAGGCCGGCCACCTTGGCGGCCCGCTTTTTCAGTTGGACCAATTTGGGGTCGTTGCCCAGAATGCGGTCAAAACTGCCCTGGGAACCACTCCGGTTCAGGTATTCGTCCTTATAGTAGCGCAGCTCCTCCTCGGCCAGGCTGGTGGCCATGGCGGCGGTATTTTCCTTGAAGGTGACCTGAGCGGCGGCCCCTAAAAGGGCGCCATCCGCGTCAAAGAAGCAAAAGCGGTTGCCCACCCCGTAGGTGTCCACCCGCTTCTGGGTGTCGGTGTGGGAGTAGGGGTGGATATAGACTCCGTCGTGCCCGTCCCCCCGGAGGCGGCGCTTGAGCACGTCGTACATGGAGGTGGTGGAAATGGTCTTCTCAATGGGGAAGCCCACGATCTCCTCCCGGGGCTTGCCGAAGAAATCGCAGTATTGCTGGTTGATCTCAATGACAATGCCCTGGGGGTCCACCACGATAAAGCCGTCATTGGTGATGCGGAGAAATTCCTCAAATAGCAGACGGTACATCCGGTCCTGTTCCATGGCGTCCTCCTGATAAAAAGGGGTGGGGGAATAGCTATAGTATAGAGGATTTCGGGGTTGGATACAAGAGGAACTGATGCAAAAAGTCTACAAATGTGGAAAAAAGACAACCGGCGGAATGGATATATCTATACTTTAAAAGCATAAATAACCATTTAATATAAGTATTTGCTATCAAATTGGAGGAGAATTAAAATAAAAGCAGGATAGGAGAGGGTGCACCCTCTCATGACCCAGAAAAAAGGAGCGGGTGAAGGGATGAAAAACACCAAACGACTCGTTACGCTGCTGCTAGCCGCCGCTATGGTGCTGTCCATAATGACGGTGGGCTGCGCTACGGAGAGCCAACCGAAGTTTGAGGATGTGCCTGCCGGGACCTGGTATACGGAAGCGGTGGAGTACTGCCGGGAAAAGGGGCTGATGAGCGGCACTTCCGGGGGCCGGTTTGAGCCCGGCAGCACCATGACCCGGGCCATGCTGGTCACGGCTCTTTACCGGCAGGCCGGGGAGCCCGCCGTTACGGGGACCGACGGCTTCAGCGACACGGAGGAGGATACGTGGTATTCTAAGGCCGTCCTTTGGGCCAGTCAGGAAGGGCTGGTCAGCGGGTACGGAAACGGGCTCTTTGGGACCGGCGATCCGGTGGCCCGGGAGCAGATCGTCACCATTCTCTGGCGGATGGCGGGAAGCCCCGGGGCGGAAGAAGGCGGGGCCTTTACCGACCAGGACCGCATCTCTCCCTATGCCGTTGCCGCCGTGGCCTGGGCCAGGGAAAAGGGGATCGTCAGCGGCCGGGACGGGGACCGCTTTGATCCCCAGGGGGAGGCCACCCGGGCGGAGGTCGCCGTTATTTTGAGCAATCAGGCCAAACAGGGCGAGACCGTCCCGGAGCCCATGCCCTCGCTCAGCACGTCCCCTTCCGGCGCAGGCGGTTCCGGCGGCGGCTCCGGGCCTGCGCCCGTACAGGATGATCTTGTGCTGATCCAGGGGGGTACCTTCCAGATGGGCAGTCCGGCAGACGAGCCGGAGCGCAGTTCCGATGAGGTCCAGCACAGGGTGAGCGTGGGTAGCTTCTACATGGCAAAGACTGAGGTATCCCAAAAAGAGTACCAGAACATGATGGGGTCCAACCCCAGCGAGACCAGGGGCGACGACCTGCCCGTGACGAATCTCACCTGGTACGACGCCATCCGGTATTGCAATAAGCGCAGTGAGGCCGAGGGTCTGACGCCCTGCTATACCATCGAGGGCGCCACTGTGACCTGGAACAGGGCAGCCAACGGGTACCGCCTGCCCACGGAGGCGGAGTGGGAGTATGCCGCCCGGGCCAATACCGCCACCCCCTTCAGCTTCGGGGACGATGTCCACAACAGCGACGCCAACTGCTACAATGCCTACGGCTACAACAACGACGCCAGCGGCAGCTGGGTCAACGGCTCTGGCACCTACCTGAGAAGGACCGTGGCGGTGGATGCCTACGCCGCCAATCCCTATGGCCTCTATAATATGCACGGCAACGCAGCCGAGTGGGTGTGGGATTGGTATGGTGTGTACGGCTCTGGCACAGCGTCCGACCCAACCGGGCCGGAGGGCGGAAATGCCAAGGTCGTCCGGGGCGGCGGCTGGAACGACCATCCCAAGCATATCCGCTCTGCCTACCGGGGGGCGCAGCCTGCCGACGTGGGCCTTTACAGCATCGGCGTGCGCCCGGTGCGAAATGCGGAAGCCGGCTCCGGTCGGGTGAGAAGCGAATATACCGCCGTTGCCGGGACGGAAACCGGCAAAACGCTCATCGTCTACTTTTCCCAGACCGGAAACACCGAGGGCCTGGCTAAGTTGATCCAGGAGATGAGCGGGGCGGACATCTTCCGGTTGGAGCGGGCGACTCCCTATTCCTCCAGCAGCAACGGGCCCGTACTCTACGGGGAGGCGCTGGATGAGCTGCGCTCCGAGGCCCTTCCGGAGCTGAAGGCCTGTCCCGATATTGACCGGTATGACACCATCCTTCTGGGATACTGTAATTGGTGGTCCTCCGTCCCTGCGGCGGTCCGGACCCTGCTGACTAGGGCCGACTTCAGCGGGAAGACCATCGTCCCCTTCTGCTCCATGGGGGGCGGACGGTTTGGACAGACCATCAGCGCCATCGCCAAGCTGGCCCCCAACAGCGTGATCAGGGAGGGGCTGGAGGTCACCTATTCCTTCTACGACAGGGAAGAGATCGCCGCCTGGCTGGAGCGCTCCCTTCCCGCCGCACCCGGCCCCGACCCTGATCCGGACCCGGAGCCGGCGGGAGCCCATGTGTTGGTGGCCTATTTCTCCGCCACCAATAACACGGAGAACATCGCGAACCACATCAAGGCCGCCTTTGGGGAGGAGGCCGACCTCTACGAGATCGTCCCCGAAACGCCCTACAGCTCCGCTGACTTGAACTACAATAACGATTCCAGCCGGGCCAACCGGGAGCAGAGCGATGCCAGCGCCCGCCCCGCCATCACCGGAATGGTGGCCAACATGGGGCAATATGACGTGGTCTTTTTGGGCTATCCCATCTGGCATGGACAGGCGCCTAAGATCCTGTACACCTTTGCCGAGTCCTATGACTTGGCTGGGAAGACTGTCGTTCCTTTCTGTACCTCGGGCAGCAGTCCCGTGGGCTCCAGCGCGACGAATCTGGCGGCGGTGACCGACGGGGCCTCCTGGCTCTCCGGCAGGCGCTTTTCCGGCAGCGCGGACCAGGCCGCTGTGGAGAGTTGGATAGACAGCCTGGAGCTGCCCGAAGCAGCGCAGGGACAGACCGAGACCGCTCGGCTGTATCTTCAGGTCTCCGGCGGGAAGGAGGCCCTGTGGACGGCTACGCTGGCGGAGAACTCCTCGGCGGAGGCCTTAAAGGAGCTGCTGAAAGGCGGCCCCCTGACCATTGAAATGAGCGATTACGGCAGCATGGAGAAGGTGGGGCCCATTGGCCGGAGCCTGCCCACCAATAATCAGCAGATCACCACAAACGCCGGCGACATTATCCTCTATCAGGGAGACCGCTTGGTGATCTACTATGACCGCAATTCCTGGAATTTCACCCGCCTGGGCAAGGTGGATGAAGTGACCCAGGCGGAGATGAAGGAGGTCCTTGGGACCGGCGGCGTGACAGTGACCCTCTCCTTGACGGCCCCCGGTGCCTGAAGGGGATAAAAGGAGCGGACGCCGCTGTGCCGCAGCGTCCGCCCCTTTTCCTATTGCTGCGTCTCCGGCAGGACCTCTTTCCGAAGCAGCTCTAAAAATTTGGCCGCCGCGGGAGAGAAGGTCTGGTACCGCTTCCAGGTCAAAAACAGGTCCACCTCCAGTTGGGGGGACAGGGGGCGGTAGCAAAGGCAGCTCTCGCCGGTGGTGTTGATCAGCCCCTCCAGCGTCAGGGCCACGCCCAGGCCCTCCTCCACCATGAGGGAGGCGTTATAGATCAGGTTGTGGGTGCTGACCACGTTCAGCTGGGCCAGGCTTTTCCCCATCCAGGTTAGGAGGGGGCTGCCGTCCTTGACCTGGCGGGAGAGCAGAAGAGGCTCCCGGGACAGGTCCTCGGGCCGAATGGCGGCCTTTTGGGCCAGGGGGTGGTCCCTGCGCATCAAAACGCCCCAGGTATCCCGGTCAGGCAGGTGGATGCGCTCATATTTCTGGGAATCCGTCCCGCCCACCAGCAGGGCGAAATCGATGAGGCCCTTATCCAGCTGCTCCAGGATGTCCACCCGGTCGCCGCTGATAATATGGAGATGGACGTCCGGATATTGCCGGCCAAGGCGCCCGGCGGTTCGGGCGATGAGGCGCATTCCCTCGGTCTCCCCGGCCCCGATGGAGACGTGGCCGGCCACGATGTCCTGGTCCGCAGTGAGGGCGTCTGTGGTACGATCCACCAGGCCGATGATCTCCTCGGCGCGCTTACGCAGGAACATGCCCTCCTCGGTGAGGGTGATCTTCCGCCGGCCCCGGAGAAACAGGGTCTTCCCCAACTCCTCCTCCAGCTCCTTGAGCTGCCGGGACAGGGAAGGCTGGGCGGTATGGAGCGCCTCCGCCGCGCGGGAGATGTTCTCCTCCCGTGCCACGGCCAAAAAATAGCGCAGGACACGCAGTTCCATGGATGATCCCTCCTCTGGCGGCCATCCTATCACAGGCTTATTATACCTGTCAAGTATGTTGGCATATTTAATATAAGTGTTTGATATTGTTCCTTCCGCATTTTATAATGTGAAAGAGTAGGAGGCGGCGTCATGCTCCGTGATCTGGAAAAAGCGGATATTGTTCAAAATCTGGAGGATGCGGGATGCCCCGGGGAGTTGATCCGGCGGTTTATGAAAACGTTGGAGGAGGGCGCCATACAGGACTGCTCCCGCCTGCTGGACGGATACCGGCGCACCCTGCTGGACGACATTCACACAAGGGAAGAAAAATTGACCTGTCTTGACTATTTGCGGTACCAATTGAGAAAAGCGTGAAAGGAGAATGATGATCATGATCAAGCAGACTGCAGGCCGGGACCAGTTGGGGGAGTTTGCCCCCAAGTTTGCCCAGCTCAATGACGACGTTCTGTTTGGCGAGGTGTGGAACCGGGAGGGGCTGTCCCCCCAAATGCGCTCCATCCTCACCGTTACCGTGCTGGTGAGCAAGGGACTTTTCGACGCCTCCTTCCAGCACCACCTGATGAACGCCAAACAAAACGGCGTCACCAAGGCCGAGATGGCGGAGATACTGACTCACGTGGCCTTTTACACTGGATGGCCCAACGCCTGGGCGGCCTTCCGGGCGGCGGTGGAGGTCTACAAGAACGACCCCGGCGTGGACGGTGGGATGTTTGGCCTGGGGCAGCCCAACCAGGCCTACGCCCAGTATTTTATCGGCAACAGCTACCTCAACCCCCTCACCGATCCCAAGGAGACCGTCTTTTTGGCCAACGTGACCTTTAAGCCGGGCTGCCGCAACAACTGGCACATCCACCACGCCGACAAGGGCGGCGGGCAGATCCTGCTGTGCACCGACGGCCGGGGCTGGTACCAGGAGTGGGGCAAGGAGGCCAGGGCGCTCCGGCCCGGCGACGTGGTCTATATCCCCGCCGGGGTGAAGCATTGGCACGGGGCCGCCAGGGACAGCTGGTTCAGCCATGTGGCCTTCGAGGCTCCCGGCGAGGGCTGCTCCAACCAGTGGCTGGAGCCGGTGGAGGACGGAGAGTACGGCAGACTGGACCAGGGACAGGACTGAGAGCAGGATCTGGGGAACAGCGCGGAAAGGAGCCCGGTATGCAGGATACGGTGTTGGGGAACACGGAATTGAAGGTTTCCCGCATCTGCCTGGGGTGCATGGGGTTCGGGGATCCCAAAAGGGGCCGGCACTCCTGGACCCTTGATGAGGCCCGCTCCCGGGAGATCATCAGGCGGGCGCTGGAGCTGGGGATCCATTTTTTTGACACCGCCATCAGCTATCAGAGCGGCACCAGTGAGCAGTATGTGGGCCGGGCGCTGCGGGAGTTTGCCAAACGGGAGGATGTGGTGGTAGCCACAAAGTTCCTCCCCCGCACGGAGGAGGAGATCGCGGCGGGGGTCAGCGGAGAGCAGCACATTGAGCGGATGCTGAACAAGAGCCTAAAAAACCTGGGGCTGGACTATGTGGACCTGTATATATACCACATGTGGGACTACCGGACCCCGCTCTATGAGATCATGGACGGACTGAACCGGGTGGTCCGGGCGGGAAAGGTCCGGTATATCGGCATTTCCAACTGCTTCGCCTGGCAGCTGGCCAAGGCCAACGCCCTGGCGGACAGGGAGGGCTTTGTCAGGTTCGTATCCGTCCAGGGCCACTACAACCTGATCTTCCGGGAGGAGGAGCGGGAGATGGCCCCGCTGTGTGCAGAGGAGAACATTGCCATGACGCCCTATAGCGCCCTGGCGGGAGGGCGGCTGTCCAAACGCCCCGGAGAGACATCCAGGCGGCTGGAGGAGGATAGCTATGCCAGGCTGAAATACGACGGTGCCCCGCGGCAGGACGGGGAGATCATCCGCCGTGTGGCAGAGCTGGCCGGCCGGTACGGCGTGACCATGACGGAGATCTCTCTGGCGTGGCTGCTGACAAAGGTAACAGCTCCGGTGGTAGGGGCGACCAAGCTCCGCCACGTGGAGGGTATGGCCAGGGCGGCGGAGCTGACGCTGACGGCGGCGGAGCTTGCCTATTTGGAGGAGCCCTATGTTCCTCACGCCCTGGTGGGCGTGATGGCCCAAAATACCGCCGCGGCCGCGAAAGAGTCCCATGTGTGGTCTACGGGAGATCAGAAGATCAAGTGAGAAAGGAGCATTTTTATGGGGAAGAAATTGGTGGCCTATTTTTCGGCCAGCGGCACTACTGCCGCTGCTGCAAAGACCCTGGCGGAGGCGGCGGGGGCCGGGCTCTATGAGATCAGGCCGCAGACGCCCTATACCACCGCCGACCTGAACTGGAACGACAAGAGGTCCCGCAGCAGCGTGGAGATGAACGACAAGTCCTTCCGCCCGCCCCTGGCCGACCGGGACGCGCCGGTGGAGGACTGCGATACCCTGTTTCTGGGCTTTCCCATCTGGTGGTATACCGCGCCCACCATCATCAACACCTTTCTGGAAAGCTATGACTTTACCGGAAAGACTATCATCCTCTTTGCCACCTCGGGCGGAAGTGGCCTGGGGAAGACAGCCTCTGAACTGAAGGCCCGCGCCCCCGGCGCGGTGATCCGGGAGGGAAAGCTGCTGAACGGGCGCCAGAGCAAGGAGGGCCTTGCCGCCTGGGCCGGCGGCCTGTCCATATAAAGAGGACGGCAGTATGGGAAGCGCTTTTTGGCTTTGCCCCCTGCGCTGAGCCTGGCCGCACCGAGCCGCAGTTTGAGACGGGAAAAAGCAGGGCAGATAAACCTGGCCGGAAAATGAAAAAGTCACCGTTTCCATCAGGAAACGGTGACTTTTCTGGTTGCGGGGGGAGGATTTGAACCTCCGACCTCCGGGTTATGAGCCCGACGAGCTACCGAACTGCTCTACCCCGCGATATGAAAGATATGCCCCAAGGGAGTCTTTTGGTGCCGGAGACCGGAGTCGAACCGGCACGTTCTTTGGGAACACAGGATTTTAAGTCCCGGGCGTCTACCAATTCCGCCACTCCGGCATGGATGACACGGGTCTTTTTCGTGCTTCATTACTATATCATAGCTTATGCCGGGTGTCAAGAAAAAATTCCGGTCCGGCTTCGAGTGTTTTTGCGGCGGCCGCTGCATAGAATGGTGGAGATACCCTTGGGAAAGGAGGCGCCGCCGTGGAGGAGAAGAGCTTGCCCCGGGGAGCCGGCGGGGACCAGGGGGACGTGGACGACATGATCTTTCCCGTCCCCGGCCCGGTGATCCCCAGCAGCCGTTAAAAGGACCAAAGGCCGCCCTCTGGGGCGGTTTTTGTGTATGTTTCCCTTTACAACAGGGGCGGTTTTGGATATAATAGGAACGCGAATTTAAGAAATGAGAGTGGATACCATGCTGCAATTCGATGAATATAAGGTAAAACTGAACAACCTGAAGCCCGCCCTGGACGACCTCAGCCAGGCCCTGGACCTGGAGAGCGCGGGGAAGGAACTGGAGATGCTGGAGTCGGAGAGCGCCAGCGAGGGCTTTTGGGACGACCTGGAGAAATCCCAGAAGGCCACGAGAAGGATGAACACCCTCCGGGGAAAGCTGGAGAGCCAGAACCGCCGGGAGCGGGAGTGGGACGATCTGCTGACCCTGTGCGAGATGGGCAACGAGATGGAGGATGAGTCCCTTCTGACCGAGCTGGAGGAGGGCTACGCCAAGCTGGAGTCTGAAATGGAGGAAGCAAGGCTCTCCACCCTTCTCACCGGGGAGTATGACAGCTCCAACGTGATCCTCACCATCCACCCCGGCGCCGGAGGGACCGAGGCCCAGGACTGGGCCCAGATGCTCTACCGGATGTATACCCGCTGGACCGAGCGGAAGGGGTTCACCTATAAGATCATGGACTATCAGGAGGCCGATGAGGCGGGTATCAAGTCGGCCACCATTATGATCGAGGGGGAGAACGCCTACGGTTACCTCCGGGGGGAGCACGGGGTCCACCGGCTGGTGCGGGTGTCCCCCTTTGACGCCAACGCCAGAAGGCAGACCTCCTTCGCCTCGGTGGAGGTTA
>CATJWI010000095.1 GCA_949744075.1 uncultured Eubacteriales bacterium
CCTCCGACAAGGAGTTTGCCGAGGCCATGACCCTGTCCGGGTCCAAGGTGGAAACCTATACCGACCTGGGAGCCGAGCTCAAAAATGTAGTGGTGGGCCGCATCCTGTCTATGGAGCGCCATCCCGATTCCGACCACATGTGGGTCTGCCAGCTCGATGTGGGCAAAGAAGAACCTGTTCAGATCGTCACCGGCGCCTGGAACATCCATGTGGGCGACCTGGTCCCTGTGGCCCTCCACAAGTCTACCCTCCCCGGAGGGGTAAAGATCGAAAAGGGCAAGTTGCGGGGCGTCCCCTCCAACGGGATGCTCTGCTCCCTCAAGGAGCTTGGACTGGACGAGCGGGACTTTCCCTATGCCGTCATTACTTCTGCCGCTCTTTTGAACGACTATAAGCCCATCGACCCGGACAAACCCTCTATTCCTGCCGACATCAAGGCCGGAGATAAGGTCTTTGGTCCGGTTGTGGCCGCCCTTGTGGCCCCCGCCGGTACCATGGAGTCGATGGAGAACGGGATGTGGAAATGTCTGCTTTCCGACGACCACTCTCACTTTGAGGTGGTCACCCCCTGCCAGAACATCCACAACGGTGACCTGGTCGCCTTCAACACCAAAACTAACACCATCTGCACACTGGCCGACCTCCATGCCGAACAGAAGGAATTCCCTCACTGCATCAACGACGGCATTTTTATCCTCCACGAGGAGAGCATCGCCCCCGGTGATGACATCAAGGCGGTCATCGGGGTAGACGACACCGTGGTAGAGTTTGAGATCACTCCCAACCGGCCCGACTGCCTGTCCGTCATCGGACTGGCCCGGGAGGCCGCCGCCACCTTTGGCGGAACGCTGCGGCTCCATGCCCCGGTGGTAAAGGGCGGCGCTCCGGGAGTCCTGTCCGAACTGCTGGACGTAGAAACACCCGCCGCCGACTTGGTACCCCGTTACACTGCCCGGATGGTGCGCAATGTAAAGATCGCCCCCTCCCCCAAGTGGATGCGCCGCCGCCTCCGTGCCATGGGAGTCCGGCCCATCAACAACATCGTAGATATCACCAACTACGTGATGCTGGAGTACGGCCAGCCCATGCACGCCTTTGATTACCGCTATGTGAAGGGCGGCAGGATCATCGTTCGCCGGGCTGCCGAGGGCGAGGAACTGACCACCCTGGACGGCAATGTCCGTAAGCTCAACGCCAACCACCTGGTCATTGCTGACGAAACACGGGCTGTAGGTCTTGCTGGCATCATGGGCGGAGAGAACAGCGAGATCGTGGCCGACACCACCGATGTGGTCTTCGAGTCGGCCTGCTTCGACGGCACCTGTATCCGCAAGGGGGCCCTGGCTTTGGGCATGCGCACCGAGGCCAGCGCCAAATTCGAGAAGGGCCTGGACCCCATGAACACCCTTCCCGCCGTGGACCGCGCCTGCGAGCTGGTGGAACTGCTGGGGGCCGGTCAGGTATTGGATGGGGTCATCGACATCCTGAACCATGTCCCTCAGCCCACCGTCCTCAAGCTGGAGCCCGAAAAAATCAACGCACTTCTGGGTACCGATGTGCGCAAGGAGGAAATGACCGCCATCCTCCAAAAGCTGGACTTTGCCGTTGAGGGCGACCAGGTCACCGTCCCCTCCTGGCGGGGCGACGTGAAGCGGATGGCCGACCTTGCCGAGGAGGTGGCCCGGTTCCACGGGTACAACAGCATCCCTGTCACCCTTATGCGCGGCGAGACCACCCAGGGTGGCTACTCCCCCCAGCAGCAGGTAGAGCGGACCCTGGGCGCTGCCTGCCGGGCCATGGGGTATGACGAGATCATCACCTACTCCTTCATCTCTCCCACCTATTATGACAAGATCCTCTGGGCCGCCGACGATCCCCACCGGGAGTCCTTCAAGATCCTGAATCCCTTGGGAGAGGACACCTCCATCATGCGGACCACCACGCTGCCCTCCATGCTGGAGATCCTGACCCGGAACTACAACTACCGAAACAAGTCCGCCAAGCTCTACGAGGTGGGCCGCATCTATCTGCCCGGCGGTCCTGACGGACTGGCTGTGGAGTCCAAGGTCCTCTCTCTGGGGGCCTATGGCGAGAAGATGGATTTCTTTGCCATGAAGGGAACCATAGAGGCCATTTTGAAGCAGCTTCGAGTGGAGAATGTGACCTTCCGGGCTGTCACGGACGATCCCTCCTATCACCCCGGCCGCTGTGCCCAGGTGCTCTCCGGTGAAAAGGTCGTCGGCCTCTTTGGTCAGCTCCACCCCCTGGCAGCTCAAAATTACGGTGTGGACACCGAGCTCTACTGTGCCGAGCTGAGCTTTGAGGCTCTTATGGCCATCAAGGGCGCCGATCCGGAATATACTCCCCTGCCCAAATTCCCCGCCGTCACCCGGGACATCGCCCTGGTCTGCGACGAGGCGGTGACCGTGGGGGCTCTTGAGGCCGCCATCCGCAGGGGGGCCAAGGGTCTGCTGAAGGAAGTCTCCCTCTTTGATATATACCGGGGCAAGGGCATCGACGTAGGAAAGAAGTCCGTGGCCTTCAACCTGATCCTCCGTTCTGATGAGCGGAGCCTTACCGCCGAAGAGGCCGACGAAGATGTGAAGAGCATCCTGGATACCCTGAAACAAGAGCTGGGCGCTGTACTGCGTTAAAAATGAAAGTTTTATAAATATTTCTTCTTTTCTCTTTACACCGCCCCATTTTTCGAGTACAATCACAATATATCCTTAAGGGAGGTGTCCCCATGGAAGACATGGATTTTACCAGAAAATTCAATATCCGATATGAGAAGGATCAGGAGATCAAGGCTATCCTCACATCGGTCTATGACTCCTTAAAGCAGAAGGGTTATGACCCTATCAACCAAATCGTGGGGTACATCCTTTCCGAGGATCCCACCTATATCACGAACTTCAACAACGCCCGCTCCTTGATCCGCAAGCTGGACCGGGACGAGCTGCTCCAGGAGCTTGTGAAGCAGTACCTCTCCGAATGACCTAAAGGGCGCGCTCCGCCGGAGCGCGCCCTCCTATTTTTTCCCACAATATGGCATGGAGCCTCTTTTCTTCGGGCATACTGTTCGTGAGGTGATATTTGTGAGTGTTATCTCCCCTGACATCCGCGCCGAATTTGACTCTATGCCGGCCCAGCTCCAGCAAGTCATTCTGGAGCGAAATGTGAAACTGGAGACCATGGGCGATCTGATGGCCTGTCTGGAACAGATCATCGCAGAAGGAGAGCGGGAAGGGAAATGAACCCTTCCCGCTCTCCTTTTAAGTCAAATGATTTTCCAGCCAGTGTGCTATATCGGCATAGACCTCGTCCTTATTGGTTTCATTGAGCATCTCATGACGTCCACCGGGGTAGAGCTTCAGGGTAATATCCTTCACCCCCGCCCTTTGAAAAAAGCCCACCACCTTTTCCACGCCTTTCCCACTGTTTCCCACTGGGTCCTTGTCCCCGGCAAAGAAATAGACCGGCATATCTTTGTCCATCCGGGCCAGGTTCTCCCTTTTTGCCACATACTGAAGTCCACCCATCATGGCATGGTTCATCCCCGCCGTGGGGAGAAAGGAGCAGAACGGATCGGCAACATAGGCGTCCACCACCGCCTGGTCCCGGCAGATCCAATCCGCCCCGGTACGGTTGGGCTTAAACTGCCTGTTGTAGGCTCCCAGGGAAAGGGCGGTAAAGAGCTTATTGACCTTGTGGGGGTCCCCTATCCCGGTGAGCCATTTCCCCAGGGCCACAAGGGCTGCCGGTTCCTGGCCCGTCCCGGACAGAATAGCCCCCTTCAGCGTTCCCGGGTAGTCGATCAGATAGGTCCGGACCACAAAAGAGCCCATGGAATGTCCCAAGAGAAAATAAGGGACGTTTGGAAGCTGTTTCCCAACGGTCTCCCGCAACTCGCGTACATCCTTTACCAGAGCCCACCAATCTGTATAATAGCCATATTCCGAAGGGCCCTCCGCCGTTTGCCCGTGGCCCAGGTGGTCATTCCCGGTAACGGCAAAGCCTTGCGTTACCAGGTACCGGGCAAAATGGTCATACCGCAGGATATACTCTGAGATCCCGTGGACCAGCTGGACCACCGCCCTTGGCTCCCCCTCGGGCAGCCAAAGAACGGCATGGACCTGGTGGGCCCCGTCGCTGGAGGGATAGGTAAATTCTTTTCTCACACCCATGGAAATCTCCTCTCCGTTATGTTATACTTAGCTTTAGTTTAGCGGCTTCTCCCCTTTCCGTCAAGGGGAGATTTTCAGCCCTCCAAAGGAAGTTGAGAATATGAAGGTATTAGATCGTTTTTTAAAGTATGTCTCTTATGATACCCAGTCCGACGAACGTTCTGGCACCACCCCCTCCTCCACCAAGCAAAAACTGCTGGGGACAGAGCTGGCCGCTGAACTGAGCCAGATGGGACTCCAGAACGCCCACATGGACGATTTCGGCTATGTCTACGGCTGGCTCCCCGCCACTCCCGGTTATGAGGGCATCCCCTGTATGGGCCTCATCGCCCATATGGATACCGCCCCTTCCTTTTCTGGAACCAATGTAAAGCCCCGTGTGGTGGCCTATCAAGGCGGCGATATTGAGTTAGGCAACGGCCTTTCTCTCCGCGCAGAAGAAGATGAGGCCCTGTCCCGCTATGTGGGCCAGCACCTGGTGGTTACCGACGGCTCCACCCTGTTAGGCGCCGACGATAAGGCCGGGGTGGCCGAGATCTTCACCGCCATGGAATATCTTACAACTCACCCCGAGATCCCTCACGGCCGTATCGCAGTGGGCATCACTCCGGACGAGGAGATCGGCGAGGGCGCCGACCACTTTGACATCGCCGGCTTCGGCGCGGCGGTGGCTTATACGGTAGACGGCGGCGAATTGGGAGAATTGGAATATGAAAACTTCAACGCCGCAGGGGCCAAGGTGACGGTCCACGGTCTGAACATCCACCCCGGCTCCGCCAAGAACCGGATGAAAAACGCCCTTTTGATGGCCATCGAGTTCAACGCCATGCTCCCTCCCGCCGAGATCCCCGCCCACACCGAGGGGTATGAGGGGTTCTACCATCTCCAGCAGATGGCCGGCGATGAGACCACCGCTACCCTGGAATACATCATCCGTGACCATGACGCAGACAAGTTCCGGTCCCGCAAGGCGGCCATGGAACGGATCGCCGCATATCTTAACGACAAATACGACGCAGGAACGGTAGAGCTTGAACTCCGGGACCAGTATTACAACATGAAGGCCCAGATCGAACCTCATATGTACCTGGTCCACCGGGCCAAGGCGGCCTTCCGCAAGGCCGGCGTAGAGCCCAGAGAGGTCCCCATCCGGGGCGGCACCGACGGCGCCCGCCTTTCTTACGAGGGACTCCCCTGTCCCAACCTCTCCACCGGCGGCGTCAACTTCCACGGTCCACAGGAATATATCCCTGTGGAATCTATGGAGAAAATGGTGGAAATGCTGGTTCATCTGGTCCGCGCTGAGAACGCTTAACACAAAGGGCACACGGGATTTTCCCGTGTGCCCCTTTTTTATCTCGCAATGGGTCTGATATATTTGAAATACTGGGATGGATCGTAATAAAAATACATGATCCGCCCCGGTGTGGTGTCCAGCTTACAGCCTGCCGCTCCATAGTCAAACTCTCTCATGGCCTGCTCGATCTTTCCCTCCACCGTTCGGTTTTCCTGCTCATAGTCAAAGGGGCCATGCTCAAAAACCACATACTCCCCCTCCGGAATATCCATCAGCGTCATTCCCGGCGGCACCGCCCCCCGATACCCGGCGGGCAGCCGCGCTCCCCAGCACTCCACCCGGGGGATGCCCCAATCGCAGAGCCTCCCCGCCAGATCGTTGAGGTAGGCCATAATTTGACCACTGCCGCAGTTGGCCTCGCTGCCGCCCCGGTCATCCAGTTTCCCTTTCACGCTGTCAAGAAGCCCACATACCGTCTCGTAGTCCTGGCCCAGAACCTTGCTCTGCTTCTGCCAAAAATCCCAATAGCCATTGCTCTCCGCATTTTTGACGCACAAAAATTTATGCGCCGGGATCGTAATAAAATAGACCTTGATCCCGCTGTCGGACTTGATCATACCAATCTCTCCCAAGCCCAGGAAGTAGCGGTCAAAGGGGGTAATTTTTGTCCGCAACACCACTGGGCGGGGCGAATTCCGGTATTCGCCAGGTGGAACGCCATAGGCCTTTTTAAAGGCTCTGGTAAATGCCTCATGGGAGGAAAAACCATAGTCCAAAGCGATCTCCAGGATGCTCTTTGTCCCATCCCGGACCTCCTTTAGAGCAAAAGCCAGCTTCCTCTGCCGGAGATATTCCCGGAAGGACATCCCAGCGATCTCCTTAAACTTCCTTGTGGTGTGAAACTCGGAGTACCCCAGCCGGTCCGCCAGTACCTGCAGGGTAAGGCTCTCATCATCGCCGGCTTGGATGCTTTGGTCGATCTGGTCCACCATGGTTTGGATCCGCCGCTCCCATTCGTACATTGTCCTTCCCTCCTTTGGCCTGCTGCCTGTCATTATAGCAGGGCAAGTCCTCCTCCGCTTGATTTCAGTTGCTATCTCCTCACAAAAACAAGGACAGCCCTGGCCGCCCCTGTTTTGCTTTCTATGCTCTGGTAAGGTCTTCACAGAAGTTGGGGCGATCCTCGTCTAAAATGATGGGAAAATTCCCCTCCAAAAACCGCTCCACTAGCTTTTCCATTCCGTACTTTAACCGGTATTGGGCCTCCTCTTGATAGATGGGCACCGTCATATAAAGGTTGATGCTCTGTCCATCCTTCGCCTTCCGTACCGGCGCACTTTGGGGCCGGGTCAGTACCGCCGCGCCAAAGCCCACCCCGGAGCCAACGGGGCATAGCCCAAATTATTGGGGATGACATCCCCCCGGTACAGCCAGGTGTGGTCCCGGTGGGGATAGTGGGTAAAAAATCACAGCATACGGACCGGCCAGTATTTTTCCGCCGAAAACAGCTCCGCCCCTGAAGCGCTCTCGCTCTCCTCCAGGAGCCAATCTCCCAGCAAGGACAAGAATAGCTCTGCCCGCTCCAAGGCTTTGCGCTCCCCCTCCTCCATCTCAGGCGGCAGGGTCATGGGCAGGTCGCTCATACCGGTGGTAAACAGCACATAGTAGTTCCCTCTGGCGTTGGGCTTCAATACGTTGATATCAACATGCATCTGGTCGTCGGAACCTACCTCCCCATATGTAAAACTCTCCCGCTTGGGAAAAAGCCGGGAAAAATACCGTCTTACCTCACTGCTGTACCGCCCGTCCAAGGGCCGGTCCCCGGATGGTTCTCCACCGCGACAGGAGAAATCTCCCCTTTTATAAAGCGCTCCAAAAAATGCATATATCTTCCCTTCTCTTTTCATGCCCTATTTCTATTCTACCCGTTTTTGCCTTTCTGGACAACCATCTCGGGAGAAATATTCTATCATATCTTCCCATTTTTCGATTTTTAAAACCCAAAATTTCGTACGTTCCACCAAACCTTTTTAAGGGATTGACAAATAGGGGAAAAGCAGTGTACACTTGGCCCAAGTTCAAATAGCAAACCAATGACACAGACGAGTAAACAGATTTGAAGTCCTTTCAGAGAGCCGCCGGTGGTGAGATGGCGGCAGGACCGCCCCTGTTGAATGGACCGGGGAGGGCGGGCTGAACAGTTTTTCCCCAGTATGCGCCGACGGGCTTTTCCCCCGTTACCAAGGAAAACCGTGTGTTTGCACGTTGCCAAGCGGGCAAGTAATCGTTAATTTGGGTGACACCGCAGAAGTTTTAAGACTTTTGTCCCAAAGGAACCTATTCTGGTTCTTTCCATAGGATGAAGGTCTTTTTTTGATCCCTGCTCCCGGAAGGAACCCAATCCTGAAAGGAGTGTATTACCGTTTGGAGAAACAGTTAGGTACTCCGGCCAAGATCTATTACAAATTCGAGGGCAACAACACCTCCGGCTCCCACAAGCTCACCGCCATTGCCCAGGCCTATTACGCCAAGGAGCAGCAGAGTCTGGCGGGCGTCACCACCGAGACCGGCACCGGCCAGTGGGGCACAGCCTTTATGTGCTGGGCAGTGTGCTGAACCAGGTCCTCCTCCACCAGTCGGTCATCGCTTGGAGACAAAGTCGGCCCTGGACAAGTACGGCGTTATCCCCGATATCATCATCGGCTGCGCCGGAGGAGGCAGCAATCTGGGCGGGCTCATCTCCCCCTTTATGGGAGAAAAACTCCGTGGGGAAAGGGATTACCGCATCATCGCCATAGAGCCCGCCTCCTGTCCCAGCTTTACCCGAGGTAAGTTCGCCTATGACTTCTGCGATACCGGTATGGTCTGCCCTCTGGCGATAATATACACCCTTGGCAGCGGGTTCATCCCCTCTCCCAACTATGCTGGCGGCCTGCGGTATCACGGGATGAGCTCCACCCTCTCTCAGCTCTACCGCGGCGGCTACATAGAGGCTGTCGTCGTGGAGCAGATCAAGGTCTTTGAGGCCGCTGAGCAATTTGCATGGTGGAAGGCATCCTCCCTGTCCCTGAAAGTAGCCACGCCATTCGCGCAGCTATCGATGAGGCGCTCAAGTGCAGGGAGACCGGCGAGGCCAAACCCATCGTCTTCGGCCTCACCGGCGCCGGCTACTCCAATATGATAGCTTATGAGAAATTCCACAACGGGGAGATGGGCGACTACATCCCCACCGACGCCGATCTGGCAGTCAGCCTTGCCCGGCTGCCCCAGGTCCCCGGCCAATAAAAATCGATAAAGAGGCCCTGTTTCCCAATAGAAACAGGGCCTCTTTATGGTACGGCTGGAATCGGGGCGTTAAGCCGGTGTGCCGGGGGCACGCTGGTAGCCCTGAGTCCCTCCCCGTGAGGTCAAGTCAAAGGCAAAGGCCGAACGGCATCAGCGGAACTGCGGACAATAACAAATGGACTTCCCGCTGACACAGGAAGTCCATTCGTGGTACGGCTGGAGGGACTCGAACCCCCGACCTACTGGTTCGTAGCCAGTCACTCTATCCAGCTGAGCTACAGCCGCATACTGTCTCATCAACAGCTTGATTATTTTAGCACATTGTACCGCAAAATGCAAGCCTTTTTTCGCCAACGCAGGGATTTTTATCGAAACACAACATAGATTTTTCAGAACGCCCTCTTCTTTTGCCCATTCGGTCTTTGAACCATACAGCACTCAGAGCCAATCATATAGTTTCACTAATTTAGGATAATCAAATTTCACCGTACCTGGCATGAACAGCACAGCGTTTCCCGAAATAAAGGCTTCCAAAAAGCGCTTTAATTCTTGACAATATTCCGATGTCGTTGTGCAGTTTATATCACTGAAAAACGCAAAATCATCCTGATATGGCACATCTGCGGGTAACTGTTCGGCAATCTCTCTTATAAACATTTTTGTGTCTGGCAGGTCTTAAAAGCCTAATGGCATAACTGTCTCTCCTTCAAGTCATATAACTTCATAGAACGTTTAGCCTTTTCGCAAACTCCCGCGCCCGCTCCAAGTCTCTCCTATCCGGGCGCCCCTTGGCAATGCCGCCAATCTTTCCAAAAACACCATAGGTATCATAGCCTCGGCATTGGAAGGTGTTTGCCACCCCTATATCCCGTTTCCTCAAGATCCTTTTTACGCTTGCCGTGTGGTCTTTATACCTCATCCCACAAGTGCAGACCAAGAAAGCCCTCTGACCGGACCGAAGGCCGCCCTTGACCGCAAAGTCCTGTATCCGCTGGTGCATTTTTCCAAAATAGCTCCCTGAGGCCAATCCTACTATGTCATAACCAGAGACGTCTGGCATTGGCTCCTCCATCAGGTCCATCAGATCCGCCGACAATTCCTCCCTCATAGCCTCCACTACCTTTTTCGTATTGCTGTGATGGACTGAGGCATACAGGATCACCGTTTTCATTCAAGTCCCTCCTTCGAGAAAAGGCCCCCTCCCACACGACGGAAGGGAGCCTTCCTTCACAGCTCTTTCACATAAAAATAGTGTCCCCACTCCCCCACTGCGGGCTCCAGGGCCCCAAAGCGGTGGTAGCCCTGCTTCTCATAGAAAGCCGGGGCCTGAAAGCCAAAGGTGTTCAGCTCCACTCGTTTCGCCCTATGGGCCCTTCCCTTTTCCTCCACAGCAGCCAGCAACCGGCCCCCCAGGCCCTTTCCCCGCTGGCTGTCATCCACCCAGAGGCGGTCTACCATCAACAGGTCCCCGATCCGAAAGGCGTTGACACCACCCAGAAAGGTCCCTTCCTCCTCGAAACAGCAGGACAGGTCCTCTCCATCCGGAACAAAGCGCTGGTTATACTCCCCCAAGAGTAGCTTGGGGCCTACTTCCTCCTCCGGGGCAAAGCGTAGCTCCATCAGAAGTCCTCCTCTCCCATGTCAAAGGGCGGCAGGTCCCGGGGCTGGGGAACCGCGTCCCCCTCATAGTCCAGCTCCTCGGGCACCGGCTCCGAAATGGGCGGGGCGTCCGGCGCCAGGTCCACCATCCCCTGCTTGTACTGCATCTCCTGCCACTGGTCCTTGGTAATGAGCACTTGCCGGGGCTTGGAGCCCTCAAAGGGGCCTACGACACCCTTCTCCTCCATCTGATCCACCAGCCGGGCCGCCCGGGAATACCCCAGCTTCAGCCGGCGCTGGAGCATGGAGACGGAAGCCATTCCTGTCTCCACCACCACCTCGATGGCGGCGGGCAGCAGCTCATCGTATGTGTCGTCCACATCTTCCGGAGCAGAACCTCCCACGCCCTTGCTCCCCTTCTCCTTCTCGGCCACGCTCTGCTCGATCTGGTGAAGCACTGACTCGTCATACTGGGCCGAGCCTCCGCTCTCCTTGATAAAGCCCACCACGGAGGCAACCTCCTCATCGGAGATCAGACAGCCCTGGACCCGGGTGGGCTTGCCGGAGCCCAAAGGAAAATAGAGCATATCGCCCCGGCCCACCAGCTTTTCAGCTCCTGTCTGGTCCAAAATGATCCGGGATTCCAAGGAGGAGGCCACGGCAAAGGCGATCCGGGATGGAATATTGGCCTTCATCAGGCCGGTGATCACGTCGGCGGAGGGCCGCTGGGTGGCAATGATCAAATGCATCCCGGCGGCGCGGCCCATTTGGGCCACCCGGCAGATGGATTCCTCCACCTCCTTGGCGGCCACCAACATCAGGTCGGCCAGCTCATCGATGACCACCACGATCTGAGGCATGGTCTCCATATCCTCCGTTTTGGCGGCATGGGCGTTATAGGAGGCCAGGTCCCGGACTCCGATCTCGGAGAAGGCACGGTACCGCTTCATCATCTCCACCACCGCCCACTGCAGGGCTCCGGCCGCCTTCTTGGGGTCGGTGACCACAGGGATCAGCAAATGGGGGATGCCGTTATAGATCCCCAGTTCCACCATCTTGGGGTCCACCATGATCAGCCGGACCTCCTCAGGACTGGCCTTGTAGAGAAGAGAAATAATAAGTGAATTCGTACACACCGATTTACCGGAACCGGTGGTACCTGCGATCAGCAGGTGGGGCAACTTGGCAATATTGCCCACAATGCAGTTGCCTCCGATATCCTTACCCACAGCAAAGGCCACCTTGGAGCTATGGTCCTGGAACTGGCTGGAGGCCAAAACCTCCCGAATGGGCACCGGGGTCACCAGCTTGTTGGGCACCTCAATGCCCACCATAGAGATCTTATCGGGAATAGGGGCGATCCGGACCCCTGAAGCCCCCAGCGCCAAGGCGATATCATCGGCCAAATTGGTCAGCTTGTTCAGCCGGACCCCCTGGTCCAGCTCCAGCTCATACCGGGTCACGGAGGGACCCCGGGTCACATTGACGATATTGGCCTCAATTCCAAAGGAATGGATGGTGTCGGTCAGCCGGCTCTGATTGGCCCTCAGTTCTCCGGCTACGCCGGCGGAATCTCCCTCCTCCCCCTCTTCCAGCAGCTCCAAAGAGGGATATTGATAGGCGGGATTCGTCTGGCTCAGATTCTCAGCTACCTCCTGGGAAATCTCGGTAGCCGCCTCATCGGCCTCTCCCTTTTTCAGCTTAGCCACACTGGGCTCCCGGGTGATCTCCACTGTTGGGAGCGTGGGCTCCAACGGCGTTTGGGCCGCCCGCTCCAGAATCTCCTCCTTCGGCATGGGGAAAGGGGCGGGAGGCGCCACGGGCTCCTCCCGTTCCGGCGAGTCGCCTTCCCGCGCAGGCTCCTCCTTGCTGCCCGCCAACACCTGGTCGGGGGTTGGTACCTTGGGCTTTCGGTCAAAGAGGCTCCGGCGGTCGGGGGTCTCCGCCTTCTCCTCTGGCCCATCAGAAAGCTCCGGACCGTCGTCCACCGGAATGTCGATCAAGGTACGGCGGCGGTCCCGCTGAAGCACAGGCTCCTTGGCCGGCTTGGGCTCGGGGACACGGCGGGGCCGCTCCTCGATCTCTTCCTCCTCATATTCGGGATGGGGCCGGTCCCGGAACCAGTCCACGATGGTCACCGGGGTCACCCGGAAGGTCCCCATCAGCAAGCCGCAGATGGCAAGCACCAGAATGATCCCCGCACCGATCTTGCTGAACCCGGTAATGAGCCCCTGGGCGATCACCCCAGAGAGGATCCCGCCGGAGGCCAACAGCTTTCCGCTGGCGTACAGGCCCTTGACGGCCTCCAGCTCCCAGACGAACTCCCCCTTGGCCAGAAACAGGTGCAGAAAACAGCCCGCCAGTACCGGCAGCAGCATGGTACACCAAACCCGCAGCTGTACCGGGCGGCCCCGGTGGAAGCCCAGGATGACCGCGCATCCCAGCAGGGCAATGGGCAGCAAATAGTAGCCATAGCCAATCAGCCCCTTAGCCGAACCACAGAGCAGATCAATAAAAAAGGCCTCTACAAAGTACCCCAGGCCGGTAAAAATACCCAGCAACAGACACACAAGGGCTCCTACCTCCCGACGGATGGGCCGGGGCTCCGGAGCCTTTTTCCGGCTGCTGCCGCCGGCAGCCCGACTTCCCCCCGAAGAGGAACGGGTGGAGGTGCTTGTCCCTCCCTTTCGGGTGGAAGTAGCGCTGTTTTTCTTCTGTGTGGTGGCCATGGTATCATCCTTTCCGGAAAATCGCCTCACTGAGGCGGGAGTTGTCATAATTGTTCAAGATATATAATACCGCAAATCTCTTCAAATTTCAAGGGCTGACACAAAAAGGAAGGGCCGGCAGCCCTTTGCCGGTCCTTCCCGCTTCGTTCTGTTTAAGCCCGCTTACTTTACCAAAAATCCGGCCACCAAAGAAATCAGTCCCGCCGCCCAGCAGTACCAAGCAAAGGCCCCGAACTTTCCCTTGTCCGCCAACAGATTTACCAATCGGATCGCAAACCAACCCACCACGGCGGCCACCAAGGTGCCCACCAGGTATACGGGCAGCAGCTCCATATGGATGGCCTCCGCCTCAATGGCGTCCTTCAGCGTCAATATGTTGGCCCCCAAGACGGCTGGCATGGACATGAGAAAGGAGAACCGAACGGCAAAGCTCCTGTCGAAGCCCCGGAGCATCCCCGCCGAGATTGAGATGCCGGAGCGGGAAATGCCGGGCAAGGTCCCCACCGCCTGCGCAAAGCCCACCAGCACCGCATCTGCTATGGTGGCCGTACGGGCATTCTTCTTCCCCCGGGCCAGCCGGTCGGAGAAAAAGAGGATAAATCCGGTGACCAGGAGAGCCACTGAAACAAATGTCACGTTGTTCATCGCCTGCTCTACGACGTTTTTCACCGGCAGGATGAGAAACAACGGCAGAGTCGCCACAATGATGAGCAGAACCAGCCGCCGGGCCGGAGGCGGCGCGGTCCGCTCGCGCTCTCCCCGCCTTGAAAAAAGAGAGGCAAGGCCCAGGAAGAACTCCCGGATCAAGTCCAGCACATCTCTCCAGTAATAGATAAAAACAGACAGCAGCGTCCCCAAATGGAGAAGCACCGTAAAGAACATCTGGGTCTCCTCATAGTTCTCCACCGCAAAAAAGTGCTGGAACAAAGCCAGATGCCCCGAGCTGGAAATGGGTAGGAACTCAGCCACCCCTTGTAAAATGCCCATAAGGACAGCGGATAGATAGGTCAACGGGATCCCTCCAAGCTGTGATTTCATCTCTTCATGTATATTAGCACAGCAGGGAAGATATTTCCACCCTTTTCCGCCGTAAATTCAGGACCACTTTTGTCAAACAAAATAGGGGAAGGGCCTTTACTCCTCCCCTTCCCTGTTGGCCGCCTCAATCTGCTGGTGAAGGCACTCCAAGGCATCGCTCAGTCCCCCCACCCGGTCGATGAGCCCCACTTTTACCGCTTCCTCACCATAGATCACACTGCCGATGTCTCCTGTCAATTTTCCGGTCTCCAGCATCAGCCGGAGAAAATCCTCCCGCTTGATATGGCTGTGGGAGGTGACGAACTGCAAGATCCTCTCTTGGGTCCGCTGAAAATAATCAAACATCTGGCTCACACCAATGACCGTCCCGGACAGTCTCACCGGATGGATAGTCATAGCCGCAGAGGGTGCGATAAAGGAGGTCTTGGCCGCCACTGCCAGTGGGACGCCGATGGAATGTCCTCCTCCCAGCACCAATGACACCGTGGGGGTCTTCATGCCCCCGATCATCTCCGCGATGCCAAGACCCGCCTCGATATCTCCCCCCACTGTGTTCAGCAGCACCAGAAGGCCGTCCACCTCGTCGCTCTCCTCCACCATGGCCAGCAGAGGCAGCAGATGCTCATATTTTGTGCTTTTCGCGGTGGGGGGCAGAAGCTGATGCCCCTCCACCTGACCGATGATAGTCAGTGTGTGGATCGTCCCCCGCTCCGTTCGGATCACCGAAGTGCCCAGTTCTTCGATTTCTCTGCGCTGCTCCTGGGCCTCTTGCTCCTCCATTATAGTTCCTCCCCTTCCGTTTTTCTCAGTATGCACCGGAAAGGCGGCAATCATCCAGCAGGCTGTTGTAAAGGCTGAAATACTCCATGTAATGGTTCCTTTTTCCTTATTTTCCCCTGTTTCCCTCTTCCTCCCCCGTCCAGAGAGAAATTGTTATCCTTTTCTTCAGTTTTTCTCTTTTTTGATACTTTCCTGTTTTTTTGCTTAACATAAACAGATGCACAATCTCCATTACAAGCAGTTATCCACATTTTCCACCGGTTTTTCCACATCGCGTTTTCCTTTCTCTCCCAATCGTTTTAGCGATTATCCCATTTTCCTGCCACCGCCTGCAAATGAAGTTTGGAAAAAACAAAACCTTTCAGTTTGCTTAACATAACAGGCACGCTCCAAAAGAAATTGCCCCCCGGGCTCTCCCGGAGGGCAATCTTTACGTTTCGTCCACACTCAGCATCCGGCGCATCATTCCGCCGTACCGGCTCTCGACCTCCTCCACGTCCCGGTAATCGTAGATACGACAATCGGGGCGTTTTTCCCAGTTGCCTAAAAAATCTCCGGCTGCCCGAATCAGCCCCTCCCCATGAACACTATAAAACTTGGGTCCCCGCCCCGTCAGATAGGCTGAAGGATTCTTCAAAAACAGCTTCTTGGGCGTCACATAAGCCGACAGGCTGGGAAGGTGTTCAGAGGGCAGGGCCTCGTCATCCAACAAGACAAAGCGGATATCCTGGTTGTTCAAGACCCGCTCCTTTACGCTGTCCAAATGTTCCAGCCGCTCCTTGGGCGACATTTTCCACAGAATATCCGCAAACAGCAATTCTCCCGATTCCAGATACCGCAAAGCGGAGGATTTCAGCAACCAAAATTCAATGTGGCTCTTCTGGAAGACCTCCTCCCATGTGATGAATAGGTTCCGCAGGTCTCCCGCCGCCTCTGGGGGCGCTGTCTGGAGCAGCCTATCCCTGGCGCTCTGGGGCAGCAAAAATTCAAAGCCATAGGGAGAAAAGAACCGGAATTGGTCCCGGCTGTAAAAATCTGTGCGGTAGCCATTGCGTCTCATATCCTCCGGCGTAGCCGGGCTCAGCAGCACCGGCCGCTCCCGAAGCCGCCCCTTCGCTTTTTCAAACAAAGCCGCTCCCGAGGCCCCCTCTGCCGTCCAAAGAGCGTCCAGTTCTTCTCGCCGGCTGATCCCCATCATCATGGCACAGCCGCCCCGAATCGCCAGGAAGCCCTCCCGCTCCAGACCAGAGCCCTCATAGAGGGTCACGTAGCTCTCCCTGTGTCGGCTGATAAATTGATAGAGCAGCCCCAGATTCCGGTCCGTATCCTGCTGAAAGCGGTCCATATCCAGGGCCGCATGGAGGTGGACCTCCCCCTCCTCAAACAGGTGGTCCAGCACGCCGAAATCCCGGCCGTTCAGCAACGTCAGCAAATCGATAGTGCACACCACCTCCCCCTTCCCTTCGGTCAGGGGCACCTGTAAGTCACGGAGCTTGCCCAATATTTCATGGTGCTGGATCAGCAGCTCGCTGCCCCCTCCGGCAGGCGCCGCTGCCGTCCGGTGCTGGGCCGAGGCCTCATAGGACCGGGCCAGCAGGGCGGTGATCTGCTGGTCCAGGCTCCGTTCTCCCCCTGCCTCCGGGAAGGCCGCGGCAAAATCCGCCTCCTGCCCGTCCCGGCAGATCCCAGCGGCAAAGTACCGTCCCAGTTCCCCGTTTACCGCATGGGCCGTCTTCGGCGCGGGCAGCAGGTCCTTGTTGCACCACTTGCTGATATAGGAGACGTCATAACCCACCTCATCCGCAACCGCATAGAGCTTGCTGCCGGTAAAATCCAGCAACCGCCGCAGTATGCTCCCATAGGCCGTCATATTCCATCCCTCCCGGTGTTCCCTCGCTCTTATTTTTCATATAGTAGTATATCATGCCTCCCTCGCTTTTCCAAGAGGAAATCTTCTTGAATCCAATGGAATCTATTGATTCAAACGACATTCAACCTTATTCCAAAAGGGGCCATTGCATTTCATGGCTTCACGAAAAAAAGTGTGCTACACTGTGCTCACATCAAACGAAAGGGTGATCTTCCATGAAAACCATGCGCATGCACCATGTCGGCATCGTACTTCCCACGGTGGAACAGGCTGAGCGGCTCATCGAGCTCTTCGGCATGGAGGTGGACTACCGGGGGCACATCGACAGCTATGACTCCGATTTGATTTTCACCAAATACGGTCCCCTGTCTGAAAGCCCCATCGAGTTCATTATTCCCCATTCGGGCGTACTCACCCAGTTCAACGGCGGCAAGGGCGGCCTGGCCCATATCGCCTTTGAGGTAGAGGACGTGGAGGCCGCAGCCAAGGAATTGGAGAAAAAGGGGCTTGGAATGTTGGAGCGCCACTCCGTTCGGGCTGTCTCCACCCCGCCAGAGGGCACCTCAGACATCATCGTCAACTTTATCCGCCCCCGGTACTCTGAGGGAGTCCTTTTTGAGCTGGTCCAGACCGTACCCCCTCTCCCGGATAGCAAGCAGTAAACCCGAACAGAAATTGGAGGTTCGATCATGTATACAATGGGAATTGACGTGGGCTCCTCCTCTTCCAAGGTTGTGGTCCTTCAGGACGGCGTCCAGGTGGTGGCCCAGGCCGTGGTCCAGGCCGGCACCGGCAGCAGCGGTCCGGGCCGCGCTCTGGAGCAGGTCCGGCAGTTCAGCGGCCTCACCCCGGAGGATATGGACTTTGTTTTGGCCACCGGCTACGGCCGCACCACCCTCCCTATGGCCCAGAAGCAGATGAGCGAGATCACCTGCCACGCCAAGGGTGTTTTCTTCCAGGAGCCCTCTGCCCGGACCATCATTGACATCGGCGGCCAGGACGTGAAAGCCATTTCCCTGGATGACCGGGGGAACATCCGCCAGTTTTACATGAACGACAAATGCGCCGCGGGGACCGGCCGCTTCCTGGAAGTCATGTCCCGGGTGTTGGAGGTAGACCTGGAGGAGATGGCCTCTTACCACTTCCGGTCCCAATCCCCCGCCTCGGTGAGCAGCACCTGCACTGTCTTTGCCGAGTCCGAGGTTATCTCCCTCCTGTCCAAGGGCACCCCCAAGGAGGACATCATCGCCGGCGTCCACTTCAGCGTGGCCGCTAAGGCCTGCGCCCTGGCCCAGCGGGTCGGGGTGCGAAGCGAGGTCGTCATGTGCGGCGGCGTCGCTCAAAACAGCGGCGTGGCCGACGCCATCCAGCGGGAACTTGGCCAGCGGCTCCTCGTGACCCACGACCCCCAGCTTACCGGGGCCCTGGGAGCCGCTTTGCTGGCCTATGAGGAAATTATGAGAAAGGGGAAATCAGCATGAGTGAGAAAATGCCCAGCCAGATGAAGGCAAAGGAACTGCTGGCCTATTACCAGGCCAAATTGGATGAGGAGGCCCGCCAGGCCAAGGCCAACGGCAAGCTGGTCTGTTGGTCCGCCTCTGTGGCCCCTCCTGAAATGTGCGTGGCCATGGACATTGCCATGGTCTACCCGGAGACCCACGCCGCCGGCATCGGTGCCCGAAAGGGCGCCCTGGATATGCTGGACGTGGCTGACCGTCTGGGCTACTCGGTGGACTGCTGCTCCTACGGCCGGGTAAATATCGGCTACATGGAGCTTTTGAAGGAGGAGGCCATGAGCGGCAAGACCCCCGAGGCTCTGGCCAACTCCCCCGCCGCCCGGGTCCCCCTGCCCGACCTGGTCATCACCTGCAACAACATCTGCAACACCCTTCTGAAGTGGTATGAGAACCTGGCCGCCGAACTGAACATCCCCTGCATCGTCATCGACGTACCCTTCAACCACACCATGCCCGTGTCTGAGGAGTCCAAGGAGTACATCGCCGACCAGTTCCGCAACGCCATCTCCCAGCTGGAGGTCATCTGCGGCCGGCCCTTCGACTACGAGAAGTTCCACCAGGTCCGCCAGCAGACCCAGCGCTCTATCGCCCAGTGGAACCGAATCGCCGCCATGAGCCAATATAAGCCCTCTCCTCTCAACGGGTTTGACCTATTCAACTACATGGCTCTCGTGGTCTGCGCCCGGAGCCGGGATTATGCTGAAATCACCTTCAAAAAGTTTGCCGACGAGCTGGAAGAGCTCTATAAGCAGGGTGGCTCCGCCTTCAAGGGTGCCGAGCAGAACCGGGTCACCTGGGAGGGCATCGCCGTTTGGCCCTACCTGGGTCAAACCTTTAAGGCCCTGAAGAACCAGGGCTCCATCATGACCGGCTCAGCCTATCCAAATATGTGGGACCTGAGCTATGACGCAGAGGACGAGTCCCTCCACTCTATGGCCGAGGCCTACACCCGCACTTACATCAACACCTGTCTGGAGAACAAGGTCAATGTGCTGCTGAAGATCATGGAGAAGGGCCAGTGCGACGGCGTTCTCTACCACCTGAACCGTAGCTGCAAGCTCATGAGCTTCCTGAACGTAGAAACCGCTGAGTTGATCCAGGAAAAGAACGGTCTGCCCTATGTTAGCTTTGACGGAGATCAGACCGATCCCCGGAACTTTGCCCCCGCGCAGTATGAGACCCGAGTCCAGGCTCTGGGCGAGATGATGGATCAGGCCCAGCAGACCGGTCAGGAATAAGGGAGGAGAGGAATATCATGGAACAGAATATCAACGCTTTGTTAGAGCAGTTCAGAGCCGTGGCAGCCAATCCGAAAAAGGCTATGGAGGACTATATAGCCGAAACCGGCAAAGGCGTTATCGGTATCATGCCTCTCTACGCTCCCGAAGAGCTGGTCCACGCCACCGGATTCCTGCCTATGGGCCTTTGGGGCGGCAATCGCTCCATCTCCAAGGCCCGCACCTATTTGCCCCCCTTCGCCTGCTCCATCATGCAGCAGGTCATGGAGCTGGAGTGTGACGGAGCCTATGATGATCTCTCCGCCGTCGTCTTCTCGGTGCCCTGTGACACCTTGAAGTGTATGAGCCAGAAGTGGAAGGGCACCGCCCCCGTGCTGGTCTTCACCCACCCCCAGAATCGGGGTCTGGAATCTGCCAACCGCTTCCTGGAGCATGAGTATGCCGTTCTTCAGGAGAAGCTGGAAGCCATCACCGGCGTGAAAATCACCAACGCCGCCCTGGAAAATTCTATCCAGATCTATAATGAGAACCGGGCCGTTATGCGGGAGTTTTCCCATGTGGCCGCCCAGTATCCCCAGGTCATCTCCAACAAGGACCGCCACGCCGTCTTCAAGGCCCGGATGTTCATGGAGAAATCCCGCCACACCACCCTGGTAAAGGAGCTGCTTGCCGCCATTAAGGCCACCGAGCCCCAGCCCTGGACCGGCAAGCGGGTAGTGGTCACCGGTATCCTGCTGGAGCCCGACGGACTGCTGGACATCTTTGACGAGCTGGGCCTGGCCATCGTGGCCGACGACCTGGCCCAGGAGTCCCGCCAGGTCCGGGTGGACGTGCCCGAGGGCAACGAGGCTCCTCTTTACCGCCTGGCCCGGGTCTGGCAAAACATGTATGGCTGCTGCGTAGCCACCGACACCAAGAAGCAGCGGGGCCCCATGCTTATGGACATGGTCCGCAAGACGGAGGCCGACGCCGTAGTGGTAGCCATGATGAAGTTCTGCGACCCCGAGGAGTGGGACTACCCCATCTACTACCGGCAGTTTGAAGAGAAGGGCATCCGCAGCCTGATGATCGAGGTGGACCAGGAGGCCACCGCCTTCGAGCAGGCCCGTACCCGGCTCCAGAGTCTGGCTGAGACCCTGTAATTCTTCTTTCTTCGCAGCCTCGACAGGGGCGTCTCTCTTCTGTTTCCCTCATCCTTTCTTCTCTGCCCCTGTCTCTTCCCAATAAAAAGCGGCCCCCGAGCTATCAAGCTGGGGGCCGTCTTTTTTATTTTTTCTTCTGCTGGCGCATCTCCTCCAGCCGGAGCTTCAACTGCTCGCCCCGGTGCTTTACGCTGTCCAAAGCCTCAGAAGAGCTTCCTGCGCTGCGCATATTCCGGTAAGTAGAACAGAACCGGCGGCTCAGATACTCTGTCCGGGCCATCAGAGCGTCGTAGCGCTCCTTCATGGCTCTGGCATTCTCATCCAATTCGTCAGGCAGCAGATCCTCCAGCCGGTCGGACAGAGCCTCCTTTGCCTCGGCCAGCCGTTCAGAAAACTCCGCCCGGCCCAAGTGGGCCTGGAGCCGCAGCTCGTCCCCAGTCTGCTGGAGCTTGGAGAGCAGCTGGGAGGTCCGGACAATTTGATAAATGGTGGCCGTGGCGTCCGAGGCCAGCACCCCCAGGAAAAAACCGTCCAGGATATAGCGCGGAATGAGAGGGAGCCGCGCCACCAATCCGGCGATAACGGGATGGATAAAATAGAGCACAAGGAAGGACAAAGCGCCCCAGGTCAGGCACACCCACAGGCAGATCCGGCCTTTCAGATTGAACTTATACATGCTGTAGTCCCAATATTTGATGTGTGTAGTGGTCTCCAGGAACCATCCCACAAAATACTCCCAGGCGGACATACAGACGGTGGCAGTGAGGTAAAACACCACCGGATTCCCCATCAAGGGCTGAAACCAGCAAATCATCATCAATACACCGCCCCCATAGATGGGACACATGGGACCATACAGAAAACCCCGGGGGACAAAGCGCTTTTCCAGGATAGAGCAGTAAATGGTCTCCATGCACCAGCCCAACACGGAATAAATGATAAAATAGAGAAAGGCCAGGCTCAGGGGCAGGCCGAAGATCACAAGCTCGGTCATCCCCTTTCCTCCTCTTCCCCGTGGCTGGACAGTGCCTCCAGCACATCGTTATACACCTGCTCCGGCCTGCCGCGAAACCCTGCGATCAGCCGGTCCGCCTGCGCCTCCGAGGGGCAAAGTAACTCAATGGTCAACAGATTGCCCCCGTCGTCGTCCAGGGTCATCCGGGCCATTATCGAGCCGTCCCCGTTGACCCGCTTCTCCCCCCGGACCTGGGCGTTGCGCCTGAGGGCGGCATTTACCGGGGCCAGATCCTGAGCGCAGCGGCGGCGGACCGAATAGGGCAGACTGCTCTCACAGGCCGCCGAGTTGGTCCGTCCTTTTTCTGTAATGCTGTAGCCCTCCTCCGTCAGGGTCAGGTGTCCGCTCTCCACCAGCTCCGCCGTCGCCTCGGCAAAGTCAAAGTACTCCACCCCTTCATGGCGCATCACCAGTTCGGTAAGGCTCTCCACCTTCAACGGCCCCGCCGCCCGTGCCAAAAGATAGAGCTCTAGCATTTTCAAATCCAGCTTGTCGTGAATAAACCCAAATCGGGCCATAAGCATTGCTCCTTTGCTGTCGATCCTCGTCCTATCGCACTTATCATATATACCATATAGGTAAAAAAAGGTCAATTTTTCTCCTTAAGATACTTCTCCAAAAGGGTGATCGCCTCCCGCACCCCTTCCCTCTGTCCCATCAGGACCAGCTCGTGGTAGTGCTCATTATACCAGTCAAAAGTGGGCTGGTGCTCCTCTTTTTCCAGCTCAGTCCCTATATGGGAAAGGCTCTCCTGGAGCCACGAAAGCACCACCGCGGGCGCTTCCCTTATAAGCCGTTCTTGGATTGCCCCCAATCTTTCCCTCTTTGCGGCATAGATGTAGCTATTAAAAGAGTCCTGCCTGTACTGCTCGTATTCAGCTGCGCTTTGGTCGATCCTTTTTTGCAGTTCTGCCCGCAATGACATCAGGCCCACTCCTTTTCTATCATTATATAAAAAGAATCAAAAAAGTCAATCTTTCCGCTCTTGACAGACTTCCCCGCTGCCATTATGATGATCATAGAGTCAATCTTTCCTCATTTATCATGGAAAGGAGATCCACATGACAAAAATTCTTTTCGTCTGCCACGGCAATATTTGCCGCTCCCCTATGGCCGAAAGCATAATGGCGCATCTCATAAAGGAAAGAGGCCTTACAGATATTCAAGTGGCTTCTGCCGCCACCAGTACCGAGGAGTTGGGAAATCCCGTCCACCCCGGCACCCGCCGGGTATTGGCCGCCCACGATATTCCTTTGGTCCCGCACTACGCCCGGCAGATGACCCGGCAGGATGCTGGGGAATATGATTATCTCATCGGTATGGACAGCGCCAACCTGCGAAATATGGCCCGGATCGCCGGCAGTATGGAGCGGATCCATGGACTGCTGGATTGGTCCTCTCTTCCCCGGGACATCGCCGACCCCTGGTACACCGAAGACTTTGAGGCCACCTTCAAAGACGTTTGGGAAGGCTGTAACTCTTTATTATCCGTTCTTCTTTCTTAACCCTCACCAGGCAGGTCTTACTCCCTCTGCCCGCAGGGGCAGTTCTCCAAATATTCTGGCCACCAGGTCCTGATATTCTTCAGGGCTGGTGGTTTTTTTCAGTCTCTTTTCGTACTTTTCTGCCCCCTCAAAAAGGCAGTTCTGATAAAACCATATCTCCTTCATGCGTCCCAAGGCGGCCCTTCGGTTCCCGAAGGCGACACAATAACTTTCAAACAGTTCTGCCGTATACGCCTCCAAGGTCTCCCTGTCTGCTGCCTCGCCTCCATGGAGCCGCCGAATCATTGCCGGGTCGGCCACCGCCCCCCGGCCCAGCATGATGGCCGGGGTCTCCGGATATTGCTCTTCAACGGCACGGCAGGCTTCTATCGTCGTCAGGTCTCCGTTGTAGCAGAGAGGATTTTTGCTCTTTTCTATGGCCAGGGCAAACCATTCCGGCCGGGCGGGCTTTCGATAAAAATCCGCTCCCACCCGGCAATGGATAGTGAGTTCTGCAATGGGATACTGGCTAAACAACTCCAGCAACCGTGGAAATTCCTCCGGCTCCTTTCGTCCAAGCCGAGTCTTTACCGAAATGGCTGCCGGGGCCTGGGCAAATATCTCGTCCAGTAACCGTTCCAGTCCTTCCAAATCAGAGAGCAGGCCACTCCCCTTTCCTTTCGCCACTACTGTCCCCGAGGGGCATCCCAAATTCAGATTGATTTCCTGATACCCCAACTCGGCCAAAATCCGGGCCGCCCATAAAAAATCCGCCCCGTGCTTGGTCAAAAGCTGAGGGACCACCGGCAGTCCCCGGTTTACCTCCGGGTCAAAATCCCGCATGTTTCGGGGTGGGAACCGCCCATCGTTGGTGGGAGAAAAGAAGGGAGTATAGTACTTATCCGCCCCCGGAAAATACCGGTGATGCACATTCCGGAACACGTGGTCCGTAACTCCCTCCATTGGAGCAAAATAATAATTCATAGAAAAGACCTCCTCTTTCTCTGCCAGAGGCGGAGCTTCTTCCAACGTCAAGCCTTCGGGCGACATAGCGGTTTGCTCTTATAATACCAAAAAGCCTTCTGCTGACGCAGAAGGCTTTTTCATGGTACGCCCGGAGGGACTCGAACCCCCAACATTCAGAACCGGAACCTCCGCTGGTACATGATACCGCTTGTTGCGGGGTGTTGTCAAGTGCTATCAC
>CATJWI010000096.1 GCA_949744075.1 uncultured Eubacteriales bacterium
ACCCCGGGACCAAAGTCGCTGGTGAAGGTGTAGTAGGCGTTGTACTCCGGGAGGTACAGGGTCCCCTCCGTGTTTGTCAGGTCGGCGGTGGTGATGCCGGCGTAGCGTTTCAGGGTCTCGTCCACCGCGGACCGGGGAATACGGTGGGTGGGCACCGGCAGGTCCGTGGCCGACAGGGTCTCCTTCTCAAAGTCCGCCGCCTTCCAGGGAAAGCCTGGCAGGGCGGACAGGGCAGCGAACTCCTCCGGGCCCTCGTCTAAATTGCCGGCATCGGGGTAATAGGATAAGAATTCAGAAAAATCCAGCTCCCGGGGGTCGCTGTAGTGGCTGAGAAAGAAGCCGTTCACCGCCGTGCTCGCGTAGATAAGGTCTCCTTTCTGTTCGCAAGCAGCATAGGCCTCGTTCACCTGCCCGATCTCTTCCGCCGTCAGCTCCCGGCCATCGGAGGTTGGGGCAGGCGTCTCTACCGGAGAGCTCTTGCACCCTGCAAGTAAGCACAGACACAGTAAAACCGCCGTTAGTCTTTTCATCTTGTCATCCTCCTTATGTGCCCATTATATCACAATTGCCCCTCCTTTCTTTACATTTTGATTACATTTTAGCAACAAAGCGTAACAAAGAAAAAGGAGTAAGAGGGAAAAGAAAATTGGGTACAGCGTGGTCCCGTTGTCTTTGAGGGAAGCTCCCGGCGGGCCGCTGAGGGCTGCGGCCCCTACAAAGGGGCGACGATGGTGTTAGCGGTGGTATTTTTGTAAAAAGGGCGGCGCAGTACGTTGTACCGCGCCGCCCTTTTTTCCTTTACTCTGTCGCCGTCACCGCTCCCGTATACCCGTCTACCGCGAAGCGCCAGGTGTCTGTCTCCACGAACCAGCTGGGGGTCAGGGTCACTGTGGTGGTGCCGGAGGCGGTATAGCCGGGGTAGAGATCGGTCACCTGGGAGCAGACATAGCCCTCACCCCGGTTCAGCTCGTCCAGGAAGCGGGCCAGGGCGGTGGGAGCCGTCAGGGTGTCCTCCCCCGTCACTGGCTCCTCCTCCCCCCAGAGAAGCCGCCCTCGGAGGGCTGTGATCCCGCCCTCTTTGCAGGTCAGGACCAGCTCCATCCGGGGTACCGGGACTCCCTGCCACAGCTGGACGTAGTGCAGCTCCAGGCTGCCGTTCTCCTCCTGCCTCCCGGCCTCCCGGACCTGGACCCCCAGGCGCTCCTCTATGAGGGCCGCCCCCGCCCGGCCCGGCTCCTCCCCCTGGAGGGGGGCCGCGCCGGGGGCCAGCTGGGCCCGGACCTCTCCCGAGGGGGAAAAGACCGCCTGGGACCCGTCGGCCCCGGTATAGGTCACGTTGTACCCCTCTACGGCGGTGAGCTCCTCCCGAAGGGGGCCTAGAAGGGCCTGGGCCATCTCGGGGCCCGGCGTCCGCGTGATCACCCGGCAGGCGGTGAGGCCCAGGTCCTTGGGCATATCCCCGGGCAGGTAGGCGATCCCGCTGCGCTCCAGCAGGGCCACTACCCGCTCCTCGGTCTCCCGCTGGGCCTGCCGGGTGTTCCAGTCCCGGAAGCCCACCAGGGCCAGCAGTACGCCGTTGACCATGAGCAGCAGAATAATAATGATGTTTTTGATCTTGGACCAGCGCATGGCGGCCCTCCTCGCTCTTGCGTCCTATTCCTGGGCCACCCAGCCGGCGGCCAGCGTCCCGCTGCCTGTGTCGCTGTAGCACAGGGTCAGTCTCCCTCCGCTGCCCGGCAGAGACCGGAGGGCCGCGGCGGCCAGCCGCTCCCCCGTCACCAGGGAAGTGGTCCCGGCGGCGGTATAGCTGCGGAGATATAACGTAAATTCGCTGATCCGGCGGTTGTCCACGGTGAATTGGGCGCACCAGCCCCCCTCTCCCATGGACAGGGGGACGCCCCCCAGCCGCTCCTGGAAGGTAACCAGCCAGCCGCCGCCCTGCTGTTCCACCCCCGTCAGCACAAAGGCGGCGGTCTCCCCCTTCCAGGGGGCCTCGGTGCGGTTCAGCAGGTCCCAGGCGGCCAAGGCGGCCTCCAGGGCGGTGGGCCGGCTCTCCGCCGAGGCCACGGGATACCGGGCCTCCTCCCCGGCGTTGAAGCTGACCCGGCCTCCCCCGCTGACCCGGAGGCGGTCGCCCCCCTCGCTGATAGCCAGGTCGTCCCCGGCCCGGTAGGCCGATTCCACCCCCGACTGAAAGCCCAGGGCGCTCAGCAGCTTCTCCAGGGCCTCCCGGTCCCCCACCAGGTCAGGGGAGGAGGCGGTATAGACCTGGGGCTGGGGGGCGGTCATGCCCACCAGCACATAGGGGTCCAGGGTCTCGTAGGTTTCGTCGCTTCGGGCCAGGGTATAGGCGAAGGCGGCGCCGTTGGGGCTGAACTCCTCCAGCAGGCTCTCCAGATGGCCTTCATAGGCCACCTGGGTCCTGGAGCGGTAACAGCCCGTCCCGTTTCTCCAGCCCAGCCAGACCTGGGAGCCGTCCCATGCCAGCAGCAGGTCCCGGACCCCGCCGGTCAGGGTCCCGCCGCCGCCCAACCAGGCGGACAGAGCCTCCAGGGGGGGCTGGCCCTGGAAAAAGCAGTAGATCCCCGGCGACTCCACCAGGCTCTGCCACTGGCGGTCGTTGATGCTCTCCGCCGTCCCGGCGGTGGAGAGGGCCTCTCCCACCAGGGGGGAGACGGTCTCCAGGGTCTGGGCCACCACCGTGTCGTCGTAGAGGACCCCGTAGAGCCCCCGGCTATTCCGCAGGGCCACACCGTAGGGCTCCATGGCCTCGGAGGGTTGCCGGGCCGCCGGCTCCACCCATTGGGCGGGGGGCTCCATCCAGCTGCGCAGCTGGTCGGCCAGGGGGGTCTGCCCCACCAGGATCACCGCCGAGCAGCTGAGGGCCAGGATCAGCAGGTCCTTCCCCCACTCCATGAGCCGCTGCTTTCCGGTGGGCTTGGCCACCGGGGGCACTTTCCTATGCTTTCCCATGGCCGGGGCCCTCCATGGGCAACTCCACCCGGACGGTCAAGCCCGGCTGGGGCTTGTCCACGATGAAGATCTCCCCCTTGTGCTGGTCCACGATCTCCTTGGCAATGGAGAGGCCCAGGCCGGTGCCGCCCGACTCCCGGGAGCGGGCCTTGTCCACCCGGTAGAACCGCTCGAAGATCCGCTCCCGGTCCTTTTCCGGGATGCCGATGCCGTCGTCCGACACCTCCAGCCAGACCTTTTTGTCCTTCATCCGCCCGGCGGAGACCTGGATGGTCCCTCCGTCGGGGGTATATTTGATGGAGTTGGAGACGATGTTCATCATTACCTGGGTGATCCGCTCCCGGTCTGCCGTGATGCAGGGCAGGGCCGGCTCCAGGTTCACCGCCAGGGTGTGGCCGTGGCGCTGAGCCTCCAGGCGGTTGGCGTTGACCATGGTCTCGATGGTCTCGGCAAAGGAGAAGGTGGTGAGGTTCAGCTCGCTCTTGCCCGAGTCGAACCGGGACAGGGTCAGCAGGTCCTGGACGATGTGGGCCATCCGCTCCGACTCACTGAGGATCACGTTGAGGAAGTTCCGCTCCATCTCGGGGGGCAGGGCCCCGGCGGAGTCCACCAGGGTCTCGGCGTAGGAGTGGATGTTGGTCAGGGGGGTACGCAGTTCGTGGGAGACGTTGGCCACAAACTCTTTGCGCATCTCCTCGGTCTTGTTTCGCTCGGTCACGTCGTGAATGACCACCAGCACTCCCGCCTGGTGGTCCCGGTCGAAGGGGGCCAGCAGCAGCTCCAGGCTCCGCCCCTCCAGTTCCCGGCTGCCGGCAATGAAGCCCAGCCCGCCGGGCTCCAGGGCCTGGGCCAGGGGGGCGATGTCCCCGAAAAGGGCTTCGTAATCCACCGCTCCGCCGATGGGCAGGGCCCGGCCCAGCATCTCCTCGGCGGCGGGGTTGGACTGGATGATGGCCCCGTCCCGGCCAAAGGCCACCACGCCGTCGGTCATGTGGAGGAAGAGGGTGCCCAGTTTGTTGCGCTCATTCTCCACCTCTTGGAGGGTGTTTTGCAGCTGCCGGGCCATGTCGTTGAAGGTGGAGGTCAGCACTCCGATCTCGTCCCGGGAATCTACCTCCAGCTTCCGGGAAAAGTCCCCCGAGGCCACCTCCTCGGCGCCCTCGGTGAGCCGCTCGATGGGGGTGATGAGGGTCTTGGACAGCAGGAAGGACAGCAGCACCGAGATGACGATGCCGAAGGCCAGGGCCTCCAGGATCAGGGTCACCAGCTGGCTGGTAAGGCTCTGGACCGCCTGCTTGTTGTCCTTGATGTAGATCACATAGTCCCGGCCCCCCCGGTGGATGGGGATGGCCGCGTCCATATAGCTCAAGGCCGGGTCGGAATCGTCCCCCACCTCTCCGATGAGGGCGGCGGACAGGTTGTGGGTCAGCTCCAGGGTGAGGCCCTCGGTATCGTTGGTGCCCGCCAGGTAGGCCCCCGTGGTGCCATCCAGCACATAGTAGTTCCGGCTCAGGCCGTCCACCCCCAGGTCGCCGGTGCGGGTGCGGAGCATCTCGTCGATCTGCCGGGCCCCGTTCTCCTCCTCCGGCCCGGCGGTCTCCAGGTCGTGGAAGAAGTCGGCGTCGTTCTGAAAGACCACCTGCATCTGGGAGTAGAACTGGTTCAGGTAATACCCGGACACCGAGTTCACCAGAAAGGCCCCCACCACCGTCATCAGGGAGACGATGAGCAGGGTCATGATGAGCATGAGCTTCATATGAAGGCTACGGAACATGGACCTACCTCCTTATCGGAGTGAAATATCTGTGCCAGAAGGGGTTCCGGCCCCACCCATTTTCTTAGGAAATGCGGTAGACCCGCAGGGTGCTGTAGGGCCGCTTGGGGTCCTTTGGCTTGGAGACCAGGTCTCCGTCCACCATCTGGTAGTCGTACTTGGCCTCGCTGTAGGCCACCGCCGTGAGGCCCTTCTCCCCGGCCACAGCCCCGCAGACCGACCCCTTGAGCCGGTGGCGGGAGACGGGGCGGAGGGTCTCGTCATAGCCCATTAGGGTACCGCTGCCCGAGCCCACCCAATAGCGGCCCGCCCCGTCGGCCCAGGCTCCCCACTGCTTATCCTTCACGAGAAGCTGTTGGCGGATGGACAGGTCCCGGGGATCCAGGAGCCACAGGCCCTGGTCAAAGGCGGACAGGAACAGGGCGTCCCCCGCAGGGGAAAAGGCCATATCCCAACCCCCCAGGCCGGGCAGCTCTGCCCGGCCCAGCAGATCCAGATCGGCGTTCAGATAGATCAGAGCGGTCTTTTCGCCCAGGTAGTCGGTTCTAGTCAAATAGAGGCCGTCCCTCCATTGGAGAAACCGAGCGGCCCGGTCCATCTCTGTCTGGGGACTCTGCCGCCCCTCCAGGTCAAGCCAGGATAGCCTCTTGCACTCCTCATCGCCGGTATCGGAAACATAGATGCGCTCCTGCGTCGTCGTCATTACATGAGTGCAGGGGGGTAACGCTCTGCTCCACCGGGGCCGGCCATCCGGCCCAAAGCGGGCGGCTGCATAGGCGGGCGGGCCGTAGTCGGAGGCAAAGAGGAAGCCGCCCCAAAAGCCCCCGTCGGGCAAAAGCCGGAGCACCTTGGGATCGTTGGCGGTCACCGCCCGGCCCTCACATTCCAGAGGCTCCTGCCAGGGCAGGATATCCTGGGAGTCGTAGCCGATAACGCTCCCCGCCGACCCTGCCTCGGCCCATATCTGCTGAAAAGACACGATCCTCCCGTCCTGAATGCGGTAGGTCTCTTCGGGGGCAAAGCCCCCCTGGGGCCCCACGCACACAAGGCCCCGGTCCGCCTCCAGCCGCCAGAGCTGTTCGGCCGGGGACAGGCGGTAGCCCTCCCCGTCCGTGGGGGTCAGGATATAGTGTCTGCTGTCGGCCTCCATGCAAAAGGCCCCCGACATCACCATCCGGGGCAGCTCCTGGAGGACCTCCGCCCGGGTCGCGCTCTTGACCCTGGGCGGGTCGGGGTGGTCGGCCAGCCAGGCGTCTACCTTGGCGGCGTCCCGGACCGCCTTCTCTTTGGGAGGCATCTCCGCATCCGCCCATAGGGGCGCGCCTAAGAGAGCCGCTGTCAGGTCCAGCTGCTCACAGGCGTCCCCCTTTTTCCAGAGGACCTTCAGCCTCTTTTCATCCTCCGGGGGCAGGTCCAGCGCACCGCAGAACAGCCGGACATTCCCCGGCTTATTTTCCTCCTCATAGGGGTTCAAAAGGTGCCCCGCCAGCCGCTTCCCGGCCTGAAAGAGCTCAAGGTTCACCACGTCGTCGTCAAAGAGGGCGGCGGTGAGCACTAGGGCAGCGGGCAGCTTTCGGGAGAGCTTTTTCCCCTCCCGCTCCACGCTGCCCCACTGAAAATCCTCCTGATAGGCGGAGACGAAGCCCTCCGACCACTGCCCTACCAAAGCCTTGGGCAGCAAAACGGAGACCTCCTCCACCGAGGCGTTTCGGACATGGATATTGCCCAGCTTGGTGCCCATGGCAGTTGCCACCTCTTTCCTTCTCAGGCATATGCGCTCTTCCGGCGCCCTCTCTCATCCATACACGCCCCGGGCGAGCACAGCTTGCCCCTACACCACGCCAACTCATTGGCCCACCGGGAGCTCCTATAGAAATAACGGCACCACGCCGTACTTTGATGGCTTTTTCATTTTTAACTTTTCACTTTTCACTTTCCCTGAACAGGTATCCCAGCCCCCGCCGGGTGAGGATGAAGCTGGGGTTGGCCGGGTCGTCCTCCACCTTCTCCCGCAATCTCCGGACGGCCACGTCCACCGCCCGCACGTCCCCCACGTAGCCGTCGTAATTCCACACATGCTCCATGAGGGCCTCCCGGGAGAAGACCTTCTCCGGGGTGGCGGCCATGAACTTCAAAAGCTCGTACTCCCGCTGGGTCAGGTCCAGGCCCTTGCCGTCCTTGAAGGCCATGAGCAGGGCGGTGTCGATGAGGATCCGCCCCCGCTCCAGCCGCTTCTCCGGGTCCTGGGCCGCCGGGGCGGGCTGGTCGGTGGCCATCTCGGTGCGGCGGATATTGGCCTTCACCCGGGCCAGCAGCTCCCGCATGGAGAAGGGCTTGGTGATGTAGTCGTCCGCCCCTAACTCCAGGCCGAAGACCTTGTCGCTCTCCTCCTCCCGGGCGGTGAGCATAATGATGGGGGTGGAGCGGTTCTTCTCCCGCACCGAGCGGCACACGTCGAAACCGTTCATCTTGGGCAGCATCAGGTCCAGCAGGATCAGGTCCGGGTTCTCCTCCAGGGCCAGGTGCAGGCCGGTGGCCCCGTCATAGGCCTCCAGGGTGTCGTAGCCCTCCCGGCCCAGGTTGAAGGAGAGGATGTCTACGATGTTCTTCTCGTCTTCCACGATCAGGATCTTCTTACTCATTTCATTCCTCCCGCCTCACGGCTCAAATATTCCTTTGCCTTCAAGGTCACCGCCACCGTCTTGGCGTCGGTGAGCTGTCCCGCCATCACCCGATCCACCAAAGTGGCAAAGGGGCTTTGCAGGACCTCCAAAAATTCATCCTCGTCGGGGTGCTGCGCCCCGTGGCGCAGGTCCCGGGCCAGGTACATGTGAAGCACCTCGGTACAGAAGCCCGGAGACATGAGGAGCTCCCCCAGGTAGATGAGCTCCCCCGCCTGGGCACCGATCTCCTCGCTGAGCTCCCGGCGGGCGGCTTTTTCATGGTCCTCCGGGCCGTCCAGCTTCCCTGCGGGCAACTCCTCCACCACCCGGCCGAAGGGGTAGCGGAACTGGCGGACGGTGTAGACCGTGCCGTCGGCCTCCAGGGGCAACACACATACCCCGCCGGGGTGCTCCACCACCTCCCGGCCGGCGGTCTTGCCGTTCTCCAGCCGGGCGGTATCCTCCCGGAGGGTGACGATCCGCCCCTGGAACAGAGTCTTGCGCTCCACCGTCTCCTCAAACAGCCTCAAGGCATACCCCTCCATTTTTGTAATCATAGTTATTATAGCACACTTTTTTCTAATATGCCAACACCTATGTATAGATAGGAGATATAAGCTGTGTTCCGGCGAAGCCGGAAGATCAAAATAGTCCGGTTTTGCCGGACAGCGCTCTTTTCGTTTTTCCTTCATTGCGCTTTTCCCCAAAATAGCCTATAATAGGCATCAAGACCAGAAAGGACGGATGGATATGCTGTTTCATCTTCTCGCCGTGGGCGACGTGGTGGGTCAGGGGGGGCTGGAGTGCCTCTCTCAGCACCTGCGGACCCTAAAAAAGCTCCACGGGGTGAACTTTACTGTGGTCAACGGGGAAAATGCCTCCGGGGTAGGCATCACCCCCAAGCAGGCCCAAGCCATTTTTGACGCCGGGGCCGACGTGATCACCCTGGGCAACCACACCTGGAACCGGCTCCAAATCGCCGACTTTTTAGAGGAAAACCCCTATATCCTCCGCCCTGCCAACTATCCCAAGAGCCTTCCCGGCCAGGGCTATGGGGTCTTCGATGGACCCCGAGGGCTGCGGGTCGGGGTGATGAACCTCATCGGGCGGCTGGAGCTGAATCCCAACTACGACAGCCCCTTTGCCGCCGCCGACGCCATTTTGAAGGACATGGACGCCGATCTCATTTTCCTGGACTTTCACGCCGAGGCCACCAGCGAAAAGGGGGCCATGGGCTATTATCTGGATGGCCGGGTCCAGGGGGTGTGGGGCACCCACACCCATGTGCCCACAGCGGACTGCCAGGTCCTGCCCCAGGGCACCGGCTTTGTCACCGACCTGGGCATGACGGGCCCGGCCCGCTCGGTGCTTGGCATACGCCCGGAGCAATCCATCAACCTCTTCCTGGGGGGCCTGCCACAGCGGTATCAGGAAGCGGAGGGCGACAGCAAGCTCAATGCCGTCCTTTTTACCGTTGAGGTGGAGACAAAAAAATGCCTCAGCGTAGAAAGAGTAGACCTGGAATAAGGAAAAAGCGGCCGCTTTCGGCGGCACCGCGCCTTTCCTTTTTCGCTATGAAAGGAGCGATCGCATGCTTCATATCCTCCATGCCGCGGACCTCCACCTGGACGCTCCCTTTGCCGGCCTCTCCGCCGACCAGGCCCGGGTGAGGCGGTCGGAGCAGCGGCTTTTACTGGACGGCCTGGCCGATGCGGCCATCGAGCGGGGGGCCGAGCTGGTGGTCCTCTCCGGAGACCTTCTGGACTCTCACCAGACTTACCGGGAGACTGCCCAGGCCCTGGCCGACGCCCTGGGGCGGATCCCCGCCCCGGTGGTCATCGCCCCAGGCAACCACGACTTCTATAGCCCCACCTCCCTTTACGCCGCCCCCATCTGGCCCAAGAACGTGCTCATCTTCCGGGATCCCCGGCCTCAGATGGTGGAGCTTCCCAACGTCACCCTCTACGGCGCCGCCTTTACCGGGCCCGCCCGGGACGACTCCCCCCTGGCCTCCTTCCGGGTCCAGGCCGGGGACAAGCCCACGGTGATGGTATGCCACGGGGATGTGGACGGGACGGGTCGCTATGGCTCCATCCCCCGGCCGGACATCGCCGCCAGCGGCCTTACCTACCTGGCCCTGGGTCACATCCACGGCTGCTCGGGCTTACAGCGGGAGGGCGACACCTACTGGGCCTATCCCGGCTGTCCCGAGGGGCGGGGGTTTGACGAGTTGGGAGACAAGGGAGCCCTCTGGGTCACCATCGGGGACGACCGCACGGTCACTGCCGGCTTTCTCCCCCTGTGCCGCCGGCGCTATGAGATCCTGGAGTGCGACCTGACGGGCCGGGACCCGGGCCAGGCCGTCTCCTCCGCCCTGGCCCAGGGCAGCAGCGAGGACATCTGCCGGCTCATCCTCACCGGGGAGGCACAGGCCCTGGACCTGCCAGCCCTTTCCCGCGCCGCCGGACATCTCCGCTGGGCCCTGACCCTCCGGGACCACACCCGGGTGCCCCGGGACCTGTGGAGCCGGGAGGGAGAGGACAGCCTTACCGGCTTCTTCCTCCGGGAGATGCGCCGGAGGATCGACGGCGCTGGAGAGGAGGAGCGGGCCACCCTGGAAAGAGCCGTGCGCTACGGCCTCTCGGCCCTGGAGAATGGGGAGGATACGCCATGAGGATCATTGAAATGACCGCCACCTTCGGCTGTCTCAACAAGGCCACCCTCCGCCCCGGAGCGGACTTCACCCTCGTCACCGCCGACAACGAGTCGGGCAAGTCCACCTGGGCGGCCTTCCTCCGGGCCATGCTCTACGGCTTCCCTGCCCGGGACCGGAACAAGGAGGGGTACCTGGCCGAGAAAAACCGCTACCAGCCTTGGTCTGGCGCTCCCATGGAGGGTTCCCTGACCCTGGAGTGGCAGGGCCGCTCCCTCACCCTCCGCCGGGGGCCCAGAGGGACCACGCCCTGGGGCAGTTTCTCCGCCGTCTGGACCGCCAGCGCCCAACCGGTGGAGGGCCTCACTGCCGAAAATTGCGGGGAGATACTGCTGGGTGTCTCCCGGGAGGTCTTTGAGCGCACCGCCTTCGTGGGCCAGGGGGAAATCTCCCTCTCCCCCAGCGCCGACTTGGAAAAGCGGGTGGCCGCCCTGGCCACCTCCGGGGAGGAAGATGTATCCTTCTCCCAGGTGGAGAGACGGCTGAAGGACTGGCTCAACCGCCGCCGGGCCAATGCCCGGTTCGGGCTTATCCCCGAGCTGGAGGCCGACCTGGCCCAAGTGGAAGACTGCATTGCCCGTCAGGGCACCCTCCTGCGCCGGAGTCAGGAGGCCCGGCAGGAGAAGGAGGCTCTGGAGCAAAAGCGGGTCCAATTGGAGGCCCAGCTCCGGGAGCTGGCCGACCGGGGCCAGGCCCAGCAGGCTCAGAACCACCGCCAGGCCCAGGTGGAATACGACCAGGCCCAGGCTGAGCTGGAGTCCGCCCAGCGGACCGCCCAGGCCCTCCCCCCTGCCGAAGAGCTGCGCCGGGCCCAGGGGGACCTATCCTACTTAAACACCCTCGCCGCCAATTTCAAGCAGGCGGAGCGTTCCCTTCCCCAGGCCAGGGAACGGGCGGAGCAGGCCCGGCAAGCCGCCCAGGCCGATCCCTTTTTTGGCAGCTGGGAGATGGCCCAGGCCGCCGCCAAGGCCCAGGCCGACCACGACCAGGCCCTTCGGCTGAAACAGCGGCCCTCTCCGCCGTTGTTTCTTCTGCTGGGGGCCCTGTTGGGGGCCCTTCCCGGGGTCATTCTGGCCTTTGCCGCTCCGGAACCTCTGGTCCAGCTGGGCTTTTCCCTGGGGCTTATGGAGGGGTGTGTCGTCAGCTTTGCCACCATGCTGTGGGTCCTGCTCCCCTGCCTCCTTCTGGGAGGGGCCGCGGGGCTTCTGGCCGCCCTCCTGCGGGGCAGGAGCCGGGACCGGGCCTTTGCCGCCATCCTGGCCCAATATGGGGCCCAGACTCCCCAAGATATTTTGATCCGGGCCGGGGAGTACGGCCAGAAAGTGAACACCGCGCAAGAGGCAGAACGGGACCTCCAGAGCTTAGAGGCCGAGCGGGACAAGCTCCTTGCTCAAAAGGAGGAGCTCACCGCCCAGCTTTTGGACCTGGTCCACCCCTTTGCCCCCGAGGTCACCGACCTCTTCGGCATCTCCGCCGCCCTCAGCCGGGCCCTTCAGCAGGGGGAAAACTACAACCTGGCCAAGCTCAAGGCGGAGCAGACTCAGAAGCGCCTCACCGCCCTCCCCTCCCCCGAGGCCGCCGGCGCCCCCATCCTGGCCGCCACCGGGGAGGCCGCCGCCATCTCCGCCCAGCTGGGGGCGGTGAACGGCGAGCTGGCCCGGGTCAGCGACGACCACGCCCAGCTCCGGGGCCAGCTGGGCTCCTTGGGAGACCCGGCCGACCTGGAGGCCCGCCGGGACAGCCTGCGGGAGCAGCTTTCCCTCCGGCGGGGGGAATTTGAGGCCATCTCCACCGCCCTGGAGGCTCTCAAGGCCGCTGACTCCCTTCTGCGGGAGCGGTTCTCCCCCGCGGTGAACCAGCGGGCGGGGGCTTACCTCTCCGCCCTCACCGGCGGCCGGTATGACACCGCCGCCCTCACCCGTCAGTTCCAGGCCCTGGCCCAGGAGGCAGGTGGGACCTCCCCCCGGCAGGACCTGGCCCTCTCCGGGGGAGCTGCCCAGCAGCTCTACCTGGCCGCCCGGCTGGCCATGTGCGACCTGGCTCTGCCTCAGGCAGACCCCTGCCCCATTTTGCTGGACGACGCCCTGGACGCCTTTGACGACCAACGGGCAAAGCGGGCCCTGGAGTGCCTATTGGAGGTGGCCCGGCGGCGGCAGGTACTGCTCTTTACCTGCCACGGCCGGGAAAAGGAGATGCTGGCGGGGAAAGATGTCACCTTTTTAGAGGTGTGAGCCGTGGAGGAAAAAGCGAAGAAGACATTGCCCCGCCCCAAAGTATTTCTATTGGTTTTTTTGTTGACCTTCGTGCTCACCATGACCCTGGGCTTTTGCTCATCCCTGCGGGTCTATGAGGCCGCGGGAAGCTCTATGGCCCCCACCCTTCAGGACGGGGACCGGGTCCTGTTCCAAATGGAGACCTCCTTTCAGAGCGGGGATGTGGTCATTCTCTCTTCCGGCGGCCTGGGTATGGTCATCAAGCGGGTCATCGCCGTAGAGGGACAGCATGTAGTGGTGGACTATGCCGCCAATACCATCACCGTGGATGGGCTCATCCTGGATGAGCCCTATGTGGCAGAGGCCATGAGGGATACCCAAAACCCCGCTATGACTCTTTTGGATGTGACGGTGCCCCCTGGGCGGGTCTATGTTTTGGGGGATAATCGCAACCATTCGGTGGACAGCCGGTATGAGGGATTGGGCTGTGTCCATGTCAGCGCTGTTTGGGGGAAGGCTCTGCTGCGGCTTTCTCCACGGTTTGGGCTATTGGGGTGATTGGGAGATGCGCTGGGGTGGGGATGGGGTGGTCCACGTTTTGCCGTAGGGGCGAGCTGTGTTCGCCCAGGGGGTTGTTCCATTCCTACAGGCACCGGGCGGCCACAAGGGGTCACCTTGAGGAAGCCGCCGGGCGTTAGAACGATACCCTGAAGGTCTGCAACCGAGAGATAGCCCTATAGCATAAGTGCTTTCAAGCGGTTTTACCCGCAAAGAGTACGCCCCATCCGTAAGCGGCAGAGCCGCCAACGGCGCGCCGAGGGCGTCGCGCCCTACGGGCGTTGGCATTATCTTGGGGCCCGGTCGGGAAAACCTAAATTCCCTTTTCGCCGAAAGAGAACAATATACCATGTAAACTGGTCCTGCCGGGCGGATGATATCCGCCCCTACAGGGAACGGGCGCGTTTTTTGAGTCAGGGGTCCTTTTCGTAAAATTTCCTTCTCTATTTGCATTTCTTTCCTCTTTGGGGTATAATATCCCCATTCAAATTCTCACCCATTGGAGCTGATCTCATGTCCGAAGAGACCCTGAACCCCACTGAAAACCAAGAGCCCCAGGAGGAAAAGCCCTCCTTTAAGATGGACCTCTACTTTTGGACCCAGGCCCTGATCATGGCCCTGGTGTTCCTCATCCTCACCTTCACTCTGGCCGGGCGGGTCATCGGCGTCATCGGCTCCTCTATGGTGCCCACCCTCCACGAGGGGGATATGCTCCTGCTTCAGTCCATTGGCTATACTCCCCAGCAGGGGGACGTGGTGGTACTGCGCAAGCCCTCCTTTATGGCCGATCCTGTGGTCAAGCGGGTCATCGCCACCGAGGGGCAGCACGTGCAGGTGGACTATGCCGCCCACTGCGTCTATGTGGACGGGGTGGCCCTGGACGAGCCCTATATCAACGAGGTGATGGAGGACCCCTACAAGTCCCTGATGACCGTGCTGGACGTGGTGGTCCCCGAGGGATCCATCTATGTGCTGGGAGACAACCGCAACGCCTCCTCCGACAGCCGCCACGAGCTGCTGGGCACGGTGGACACCCGGTATGTCCTGGGCCGGGCCCTTTGGGTGGTGACTCCCTTCTCCCACTTCGGGGCCATTGAGTGACCATGCCGGATATCATTGGGGCGGCCTTGGAGGCCGTCCCAATTTTTTACCTTTTTCTTTCATGGCGATACTATGAAATTTATAAGCCGCTTCTTTTTTCCCTGATACCTTGCTACCCATTCCCTCCTTTGCTGCAATGAGCCCATCCAAGCCAAAAAAAGCCCGGCAGCCATACGGCTGCCGGGCTTTTCCTGTTTGTTCTCAGAAGTACTTCTTCACGCCCTCCGAAGCCAAGGAGGCATCGGCGCTGATGGTGACGGTGAACTTGATGCTGTTCTTCTCGCCAAAGTCGTTGAGCCAGTCCAGGAAGTGCTCCACCTGGGGGTCCTCGGGGGCAATGCCCACGATCTTGGTCAGGCTCTCCACAAACACGTGGGTGATATCGTAGTTGCCCGCGTGGAGGCCGCTGATGAAGCCCTTCAGCATGTCGAAACTACTGATGGCGTACTCCTTGGCCTCTACGAGCCGAATCTGATAATGGATATCATAGGTCAGCTTGGAGCCATGCTCGATGCAGACCACGCTGCCCGCCTCACTCTTAGCGGCAGAATTGATAAGCTCGATCATCTGCTTGGTCTTACCGGTCCCCTTGACCCCCATGATCACTCTTACCATGTTAATCACTCCTTCACATTGTCCACCGGACAGTATCCCGGTTTCTGGTTCTATGGTACCATTTTTCCAGCAGAGTTTCAACCGTTTTACGCAAATTCACGGAAAATTCATTTTGCCTCAGCTCTCCAGCCGCTTTTCCAGGACGGCCTTCTGCTCCTCGTAGCCGGGTTTGCCCAGCAGGGCGTACATGTTGTTCTTGTACGCCTCCACCCCGGGCTGGTCAAAGGGGTTGACCCCCAGCAGATAGCCCGACAGGCCGCAGGCGAACTCGAAGAAGTAGATGAGCGCCCCCAGGCTCTTCTCGTCCCGGGCGGGGGCGGAGAGGAGGATGTTGGGCACCCCGCCGTCCACGTGGGCCAGGGTCACCCCCCGGAGGGCCTGCTCGGCCACGAAGGCCAGGGACCGGCCGGAGAGGAAGTTGAGCCCGTCCACGTTCTCCGGGTCGTCGGGGATGGAGATGGCGCAGTGGGCCTTGTCGAAGCGGACCACCGTCTCCAGCATGAGCCGCTCCCCCTGCTGGATGTACTGGCCCATGGAGTGGAGGTCGGCGGTAAATTCCACGCTGGCGGGGAACAGGCCCTTGCCCTGCTTGCCCTCGCTCTCCCCGTAGAGCTGCTTCCACCACTCCCCGAAGAACCGGAAGGCTGGCTCATAACAGGCCAGGATCTCCACCCGCTTGCCGCTTTCATAGAGGGCGTGGCGGGCGGCGGCGTACTGCCAGGCGGGGTTGTCCGGGCCGCCCTGGGCCAGCTCGTCCATGGCCTGGCGGGCGCCGCCCATCAGCGCCTGGATGTCCACCCCGGCCACGGCGATGGGCAGCAGGCCCACGGCGGTGAGGACGGAGTACCGGCCGCCCACGTCGTCGGGCACCACAAACTCCTCATAGCCCTCGGCGTCGGCCAGGCCCTTCAGGGCGCCCCGGGCCTTGTCGGTGGTGGCGTAAATCCGCTCCCTGGCCCCCTCCTTGCCGTATCGCTCCTCCAGCATATTTTTGAAAATGCGGAAGGCCACGGCGGGCTCGGTGGTGGGGCCCGACTTGGAGATGATGTTGACGGAGAAATCCCGGTCCCCCACCAGCTCCATCAGCTCCAGCAGGCTGTCGGTAGACAGCCCGTTCCCGGCGAAATAGATGTCGGGCGTATCCTTCTTTTTCAGATTGTAGTTGGGGGAGCATAGCAGATCAATCACCGCCCGGGCCCCCAGATAGGACCCGCCGATGCCGATGACCAGCAGCACCTGGGACTGCTTCCGGATCTTCTTGGCGGCCGCCTGGATACGGGCGAACTCCTCCTTGTCGTAGTCCCGGGGCAGGGCCACCCAGCCGGTGAAATCGCCCCCCGGGCCGCTGTGATCGGCCAGCATGGCGGCCGCCTTGGCCAGGGCCTCCTGGCGGGCGGGCAGGTAGTCCTGGGGAATAAATCCATTCAGTTTGGACAGGTTGAGCTTGAGCATAACACATTCCTCCTCTGAAAAAAATGGGGATTTACAGGGATATTATACCACATCTTCCCGCCCGTTTCATCCCATGATTATGATATTGTTCCCCTCCGGCGGCAGAATTTTTTGAAACGCAAAAAAATTTGGGATCCGCTCTTGACAAACAGCCTTGGAACCGCTATAATCATTTTTGTTGTTCGGACGATTAGCTCAGCTGGTAGAGCATCCGCTTGACGTGCGGGAGGTCACAGGTTCAAGTCCTGTATCGTCCACCACTTTTTCCACATGAAAAGCACTGAAAACGATTGTTTTCGGTGCTTTTTCTCATTTTCTGACGCACTTTGAAAAAGC
>CATJWI010000097.1 GCA_949744075.1 uncultured Eubacteriales bacterium
AGGCCGACCTCCAGAAGGCCGCTGAGACCTACCTCACCGAGACCATCGGCCTCACCGCTGCCGAGGTCACCGCTCTGAAGGACGCTCTGAGCAAGTAAGCAAAAGGGATGTTCCCCAAGGGGAAGACTTTAAAAAGGGCAAGACAGACCGTCATGGTCTGTCTTGCCCTTTTTATCCTGTGATCTGCTGTGACACTTCCAAGGGAATTACATAGTCAATTTCTTTTCCGTCTCAACAATGTCTTTTTCGATGAGAGGCCGCATACTGTCCTTGTATTTCGATAGATCGGCGCTGCGCAAGCCGGATAAGATAACCGGAACATATTGGGGCTTTGCCGAGCCGACCTGGGCCAGGGCCTTTATGCATTGCCGGGCTGTAATTGGCTTTTCATCCGTTATATGGGTAAGAAAATCGGGAAGGACCGCGTCGAACCGGTTTTCCTCATCCCATTGGGCGTTTGCCGCAAGGAGATACAGCGCCCGGTTCCTCACCAAGGATTTTGGATGGTGGAGCAAAGAGGCAAAGTCATCAAAATATTCGTACCATTCATCGCTTTCCTGGCTTTCTGATATAATCTTATCGGTGAAAGCCCAGGCATATTTGTCGTCTGCCGCTGTCAGCTTTGCTATGATGTTTTCTTTCATGGCGGTTTCCCTTTCCCGATTTGTCAACGCTCCCCTTCCAGCTCCTCCAACTCCTCCAGCCACAGGGCCGCCACTGCGTCACTGGGCATCCGCCAGTCGCCCCGGGGGGAGAAGGTGATGGAGCCCACCTTGGGGCCGTCGGGGAGGCAGGAGCGCTTGAACTGCTGGGAGAAGAACCGGCGGTAAAAGTTTTTCAGCCATTTCAGCAGGGTCTCCCGGTCGTAGGACCGGCCGAAGGCATACTCCGCCAGGCGCAAAATTTTCCGGGGCGGGAAAGCCCAGCGGATGGCGTAATAGAGGAAGAAGTCGTGAAGCTCGTAGGGGCCCACAATGTCCTCCGTCCTCTGGGCGATCTTCCCCTCGATGGCGGGGAGCAGCTCGGGGGAGACAGGGGTGTCCAGGATGTCCTCCAGCACCAGGGAGAGGGCCTTGTCCTCTCCGGCCTTGTCCCCGGCCACATAGGCCACCAGGTGCCGCACCAGGGTCTTGGGGATGCCGGCGTTGACGGCGTACATGCTCATGTGGTCCCCGTTGTAGGTACACCAGCCCAGGGCCAGCTCGGAGAGGTCCCCGGTGCCGATGACCAGGCCCCCCTGCTGGTTGGCGATATCCATGAGCACCTGGGTTCGCTCCCGGGCCTGGCTGTTCTCGTAGGTCACGTCGTGGTTATCCATGGATTGGCCGATGTCCCGGAAGTGCCAGCGCACCGCCTCGCTGATGTCCACCCGCTTCAGGGTAGCCCCCAGCCGCTGGGCCAGCTCCACAGCGTTGTCCCGGGTGCGGTCGGTGGTGCCGAAGCAGGGCATGGTGACGGCGATGATGTCACTGGCGGGCCGGTCCAGCAGCTTCATGGCAATGCCGGTGATGAGAATGGCCAGGGTGGAGTCCAGCCCTCCGGAAAGGCCCACCACCGCGGTCCTGGCCCCGGTGTGCTCCAGCCGTTTTTTCAGGCCCAGGGCGGCGATCTTCAAAATCTCATCGCACCGCCCGGCCCGGTGGGTCTCGTCGGCGGGGACGAAGGGGGTGGGGGAGACGGGCCGGGTGAGAGCGGTGGTGGCCGGCTTTAGGGAGAAGAAGGTGCGGCCGATCCCCACAGCGTGGGCGTCCTCCATGGGGTCCCGCTCCGGGGGGGCGAAGGTGTTCACCCTCCGGCGGTCGTAGACCAGCCGCTCCACGTCGATCTCCGAGACGGTGAGCCCGGTGGCGAACCGCCGCTGGGCCAGTAGGGCACCGTTTTCCGCGATCATGTCGTGGCCGGCAAAGACCAGGTCGGTGGTGGATTCCCCCTCCCCCGCGTCGGCGTAGACATAGCCGCAGCAGAGCCGGGCGGACTGGCCTACCACCAGCTGCCGGCGGTATTCCGCCTTGCCCACCACCTCGTCAGAGGCGGACAGGTTCAAAATAAGGGTGGCCCCGGCGGCGGCCAGGACGTTGGAGGGGGGCTCCACCGCCCACAGGTCCTCGCAGAGCTCCACCCCGATGACCAGGTCGGGGATCTCCTCACAGGCAAAAAGGCAGTCGGACCAGAGGGAGACGTTTTTCTGGCCGCAGAAGTCAAAGGTAACGTCCAGATCCTTTCCAGAGGCGAACCAGCGGCCCTCGTAAAATTCCCCATAGTTGGGGATATAGGTCTTGGGCACCAGGCCCAATATCTCTCCGTTCTGTATTACAGCGGCGCAGTTATACAATTTGTTATCCCAGGGATTCCGTACCGGCAGGCCCACCGCCGCCACCAGGTCCAGGTTCTTGGTGGCCTCCAGGATGGTGGCAAGGCCCTCCTCGGCCCCCCGCAAAAGGGTGTCCTGAAGAAACAGGTCGGCGCAGGTGTAGCCCGTAAGGCACAACTCGGGGAAGCAGAGTACCCGCACCCCCTGGCGGTCGGCCTGGCGCATGAGGGTAAAGATCTGCTCGGCGTTATACCGGGGGTCGGCCACCCGGATCTTGGGGGTGGCGGCGGCCACCTTGATAAATCCGTCTCGCATAAAAATGCCTCCTTGATGGAAGGTGGTGGAGAGAGGGGCAGGGGCTTGTCCCCGCCCTACCGCTCCTATTGTACCCCCATTCCCCCGAAAAGGCAAGAGCGCCCAAAAAGCCCCTGGCCAGGGGCCAGGGGCTTTTTGGGTGTGTGTGTTTGTTACAGAGAGAGTTGGAGAGGGATTTGGGAGGATGTTTTGCTCTTCCTGTGTCCAAATATAAGATAACAAAGAATTAAGGCAAAACTTTGACCGAAGTGTGAATAATCTGTAAATACCCAAAAACCCGCCGGAGCGGGGGACAGCGGGCGGAAAGCCCTTGCTTTTCCCGGTGCGTGATGATAAAATAAGGAAGCACCGCAGCAACGATAAGGAGGATGGCTTTTGTGAGGAAAGAGGAGGCCTTTGAGTTCCTGGACCGGACCGCGAAAGGGATCGCCGAAATGTTTGGAGCGTCCTGTGAGACCTTGGTGCAGGACATGGGCAACCCGAACCACCCCATCCTCTCCATCTATAACGGCCAGGTGTCGGGCCGGGAGGTGGGCTCCACCCAGGATATCCTGGGCTCCAACAAGGAGCTGGACGCCACCACCCTGTCCACCGACTTTGTGAACCTGTATGCCACCACCCCCTCGGGGGCCCAGGTGAAGTCCTCCACCTTCCACCTGGTGGGGGAGGATTTCGACTTGGCTCTGGGCATCGACTTCGACTTTACCTCCCTGGTCTTCGCCAACCGGACCCTCATGGGCCTGATGAGCGCCGACGCCGACCTCCAGAGCGCCATGTGGACCGGGGGCTCCGGCCAGCTCTACCAGATCTTTGAGGAGTGTCTGTCCGCCCTGGGTAAGCCGGTGGAGGAGCTGAACAAGAAGGAGCGGATGAAGCTGGTGGCCCTCATGGACCAGAAAAACGCCTTTTCCTTCCGGAAATCGGTGCCTTTCGTGGCCTCCCGGCTGCGGGTGTCCCGGTATACGGTCTATAAATATTTGGATGAGCTGGCCCTGGAAAAGGCCAACTCCCGGAAAGAGTGAGATACCATGTACGAACAGGAGATCAGCGCCTATTTTGACGATCCCGCCCGCCGGGAAGAGATGGTAAAGGCCGTCTCCCGGCTGGTGGGGGTGAAGAGTGTGAAGGGGGAGGCAAGCCCCGAGGCACCCTTTGGCCCGGGGCCCCGGGCCGCCCTGGACGAGGCTTTGGAGCTCTGCAAGGAGCTGGGCTTTCAGGCCAGGGACTACGACCACTACGTGGGACTGTGCGATCTGAACGACAAGCCCACCCAGCTCCACATCCTGGGCCACCTGGACGTGGTGGGGGAGGGCTCAGGCTGGGCCACAGACCCCTACACCTGCGTGGAAAAGGACGGCATGCTCTACGGCCGGGGGGTCAGCGATGACAAGGGCCCCGTCTGCGCTGCCCTGCTGGCCATGAAAGCGGTGCGGGACCTGGGGCTGCCCGTGAGCAAAAACGCCCGGCTCATCCTGGGCACCGACGAGGAGTCGGGCTCGGAGGACATTGCCTATTATTACGCCCGGGAGCCCTATGCCCCCCAGGCATTTACCCCCGACGCGGACTTTCCGGTCATCAACATCGAGAAGGGCCACTACTACCCGGACTTCGGGGCCGACTGGCCCGCCGTAACGGCGGAGCCCCGGGTGTCCGCCCTCACCGGCGGCTTCCGGCAGAACGTGGTGCCCCCCGAGGCGGAGGCCCAGGTCCTGGGCCTCACCGCCGACGATGTCTCCCCCCTGTGCCCTGGGGTGGAGCGGAAGTCGGGGGCGGTGTTCACCCTCACCAATACGGCGGGTGGGGTGAAGCTCCACTGTGCGGGCAAGAACGCCCACGCCGCCAGCCCTGATGACGGTATCAACGCCATCTCCGCCCTTTTGGAGGTGCTGGCCCAGCTGCCCCTGGCCCCCTGCGAGTCCACCAGGGCCGTCCGGGCCATGGCGGGGCTCTTTCCCTACGGGGACACCCGGGGCAAGGCCCTGGGCATTGCCCAGTCCGACCCCGAGAGCGGGGAACTGACCCTGAACCTGGCCTTGATGACCCTCACCGAGACGGGCTTCTCCGCCAAGTTCGACGCCCGGGTGCCCCTGTGCGCCACGGAGGAGAACTGCGCCCGGGCCTGCGAGGCTGAGCTGGGCCGCCACGGCATCCAGGTCACCGGGGACGCCGCCATGACCCACGTCCACGTGGTGGAGGCCGACTCCCCCCTGGTAAAGACCCTCCTGAAGTGCTACGAGACCTATACCGGGGTCACTGGGGCCAAGCCCATCGCCATCGGCGGGGGCACCTATGTCCACGATATCCCCGGCGGGGTGGCCTTTGGCTGTGACTTCCCCGGCTTTGACCCTAAGATGCACTCGGCCAATGAACAGGCCAGCGTGGACAACCTGCTGCTCAGCGCCAAGATATTCACCTTGGCCATTGCCGAGCTGTGCCAATGAGAGAGAAACCGAAGGGGGACGACGACCATATGAGGACCCACGTAAAAAAGGGGACCGGAGCCCTGCTGGCCCTGTGTCTGTGCCTGAGCCTCACCGCCTGCGGGAGCGGGGTGAGTAAATTCGATGTGACCACCTATATGAACGGTCTGCTCCAGGCTACCTACCTGGGCCAGGCCGACGAGGCTTACCTGGAGCTGGTGGGCACCGACGAGGCCCACATCCAGGAAAGCTACGAGGCCGGCCTGGAAAGCGAGGTACACGTATTCCTGGAGGCCTACGACATCGAGTATCCCACCGATGAGCTGGAGGAGGACCTGAAGGAGCTCTACGACCAGGTCTACCAGCACACCAAGTATACCGTGGTCTCAGCCGCCGAGCAGGACGATGGCTCCTTTTCGGTAAAGGTGGAGGTGGAGCCCATCGACATCGTCCAGCTGGTGAACGGGGAGTGGGACAAGACCACCGAGAAATTTTATGAGAAATACCCCTCGGAGGTCCAGCGCGCCATGAGCCGGAGCGAATACCAGGCCATGGATAAGGAGTGGGCCGCCCTGATCCTCAAGGCCTTCCAGGATAAGCTGCCCGAGATCGGCAACATGACGCCCCAGTCCATCGTGGTGTCCCTGGAAAAGGATGAGGACGGATACTACAGCCTGAACGAAAAGGACTTTGCCGCCCTGGACGCCCTCATCATCGACTATACCAGCACCATCGGCGGAAAGAGCTGAACAGGACGGAAAAAGCGGGAGGCAGTAGCCTCCCGCTTTTGTTATCTCAGCTCCTCGTACATCCCGGCGGCGTCTGCCTTGCCCACGATCTCCTGGACCGACAGGACCTTTACCCGGGTGAGCCGTTCCCCAAACTTCAATTCCAGCACATCCCCGGGCTTTACGTCGTAGGAGGCCTTTACCGCCCGGCCGTTGGCGGAGATGCGCCCGGCATCGCAGGCCTCGTTGGCCACCGTCCTGCGTTTAATGAGCCGGGAAATTTTGAGCCATTTGTCAAGCCGCATAGAGCCGTCCCCCTTTGTAAGCTGAGTCTATTGTATCACGCCAGGACAAAATTGGCCAGATAAAAGAGGAAAAATGTGTGGGCGGGATAAAAGACGGAAAAAGGGAGGCATTGATAAGGCATGGCGTGGCGGCGGTGTCTCTGTCAGAGGCTCCCGGCGGGCGGCCACAAGGGCCCGTCCCTACGGACTGTTAGGGCTGCCAGAGGGTGATGACGCCGGTTTGGAGGGTCTGAGGGACGGAGATGAGCCGCTGGTTGCTGGAGCCCTTGAAGAGAAGGGTGATGTCGTGGAGCTCCTCCACAAAGGGGCCGTCCACCAGCACGTCCAGGAGGGAGAGAAACTCGTCGGTGGCCTCGCAGCGGCAGTGGCTGGGCGTTTGTCCGGTGAGCTGCTCCCAGGTAAAGCCCGAGTAGCACCAGATGGTCTTGCCCGGCAGCACCCGGCGCACCCGGCGCAGGAAGGGGAGCAGGCCCCGCTGGTTTTCCGGCTCCATGGGCTCTCCCCCCAAAAGGGTGAGGCCATCGATGAAGTCGGGGGACAGGGCGGTGAGCAGGTCGTCCTCAGTCTGGGCGGTGAAGGGCTGGCCGTAGTCGAAATCCCAGGTCTCGGGCTGGAAGCAGTTTTTGCAGTGGTGGGTGCAGCCGGAGACGAAGAGGGAGACGCGGACGCCCACGCCGTCGGCGATATCACAGGGCTTGATGTTGCAGTAGTTCATGGAAAAACACTCCTTTGGGGAAGGTGGTGGAAGGGGCGCGCCGGGGCGTCATGCCCTACGGGGGCAATCAACCAGAGGTTGGGTGACTTTTGGGGGCGGGGGTGGTATGATGAGGGACAGAAAGGATGTGAAGACCGTGGACAATCAGCGCATTGGGGATTTTGTGCGGGAATTGCGGAAGGAAAAGGGGCTGACCCAGAAAGAGCTGGCGGAGGCCCTTCATATCACCGACCGGGCGGTGAGCAAATGGGAGCGGGGGCTCAATGCCCCGGACATCGCCTTGCTGGAGCCCCTGTCGGAAATTTTAGAGGTGTCAGTGGGAGAGTTGATCCGGGGGGAGCGGGCACAGGAGGAGCCTGAGAGGGACGAGACAAAGACACTGCTGGATTACTCTAAGGAGGAGGTCCGACGGAAGGTGGGGGGGACCCGGAAAAAATATCTGGGCCTGCTGTGCGGCATTTTGGCAGTGGTCCTGGTCCTGGGCGGGACCCTCCTCTGGCGCAGCGGGGTATTCTTTCTGCTGGATCAGAAGCCATCGCCGGACGGGCAGAGCGTGGTCCGGGTCTACGACAAAAAATGGGACTTCTGGCCCCTTCGCTTCACCTGGGAGGACGCGGTCCAGGTCATTTTGGAGGACGGGGATCAGAAAGCCTATATCTCTTACGGCAACAGCGAGTACGAGGGGCTCTGGTGGGCCCCCGACGGGCGGAAGTATGTGATGAGCTTCCGGCAGGATGGGGAACGCCGGGTGGTGCTTAACTGGCTGGACGGCCATCATGAGACGAACCTGAACGCCATTCTGAACATGGGGGGAGAGGGAACGGAATACCAGTTCCTCCAGTGGGGGAAGGACGGGGCGTCCATGCTCTTTTACTACCGGGAGGAGGGCGGCGGAAAGCCCAGGGAGGGATATTTTTGGTATCACTGTGAGACGGGGAAGGTCAGCGGGGAGATGGAGCTGGCTCCGGTGGGGGCGTAGGGGCGGGCTGTGCCCGCCCGGTGCGTTTGGGATCGGGAATGGGCTTTGAGGGGAGAGAATGGGCGAGCACAGCTCGCCCCTACGGGAGAGAAAAGGACGGGCCGGGGGCCCGTCCTTTTTTGGTGGGAGAGAAGGACGGATTGCCGAGGGCCCGCTGGGCCCTCGCAATGACGTCGCGGGGGTGAAATCTTACAGATGCAGCACTCTCTCCTTGATTTCCTGCGTTCTTCCCTGGTTCCAGAATTGGGTGCCGATATACCCGCAGGTCCGCCGGGCCACGTTCATCTTGTCCTGATCCTGGTTGTGGCAGTGGGGGCACTCCCAGACCAGCTTGCCGTCTTCCTCCACGATCTGGATCTCGCCGTCGAAGCCGCAGACCTGGCAGAAGTCGGACTTGGTGTTGAGCTCGGCGTACATGATGTTCTCATAGATGAACTGCATGAGGCTCAGCACCGCCGGCAGGTTATTCTGCATGTTGGGGACCTCCACATAGCTGATGGCCCCGCCGGGGGAGAGGGACTGGAACTTGGACTCAAAGGCCAACTTGGAGAAGGCGTCGATCTCCTCGGTGACATGGATGTGGTAGGAGTTGGTGATGTAGCTCTTGTCGGTGACCCCCTCCACGATGCCGAAGCGCTTTTGCAGGCACTTGGCAAAGCGGTAGGTGGTGGACTCCAGGGGGGTGCCATAGAGGGAGAAGTCGATGTTGCTCTCCGCCTTCCATTTCTTGCAGGCGTCGTTCATGTGCTGCATGACGCTGAGGCCGAAGGGGGTGCCCACCTCGGGCTCGGTGTGGGAAACGCCGGTCATGTACTTGACGCACTCATAGAGCCCCGCATAGCCCAGGGAGATGGTGGAGTAGCCGTTGAACAGCAGCTTGTCGATGGGCTCGCCCTTCTCCAGCCGGGCCAGGGCGCCGTCCTGCCAGAGGATGGGGGCGGCATCGGACAGGGTGCCCTTCAGCCGCTCGTGGCGGCAGAGCAGGGCCCGGTGGCACAGCTCCAGCCGCTCGTCAAAGATCTCCCAGAATTTCTCCCGGGCCTGGCCCGAGGAGAGAGCCACGTCCACCAGGTTGATGGTGCACACGCCCTGGTTGAACCGGCCATAGTACTTCTTCTTGCCGGGGACATAGTTCTTGGCGTTGGCCACGTTGCCCACCCCGGCCTCGGTGAACCGGTCGGGGGTCAGGAAGGAGCGGCAGCCCATGCAGGTGTAGCAGTCACCCTTGTCCTGAAGCATGATCTTCTCCGAGATATAGTCGGGCACCAGCCGCTTGGCGGTGCACTTGGCGGAGAGCTCCGTCAGGTAGTAATAG
>CATJWI010000098.1 GCA_949744075.1 uncultured Eubacteriales bacterium
CCGGGGTAGGAATCCAAAGGGAGGGGCACCCTCTCTTTGGTCGACGGGGGAAGGTCCAGGGAGGGGGCATCGAAAGCCCCCCTCCCTGGTGGTTTTCTGGAGAGTCCGAGAGGCCGCTTTTGGCAGCAAAAGCGGTCTTTCGGGAACCCCAGTTTGCAATGTAGAAACCAGGATGGCTAAACGTGGTAGAGCCTCCGCAAGAAAGGAGAACGGATCACCCCAGCCCTTTCAGTCCCTCGCAATGACGGGGCGGGGGTGAGATGGGTGAGATAGATGAGAGGGCGCGGGCGACCATAAGGGTCGCCACTACGAGGGTTTTGTACGAAAGGTGTAGATGGAGGGATGGGGTCGCCCTTACGGGGGGCATCTTTCTCCTTTGGAGGGACAGTCGGAAAATGGAGAAACTTTTGCCAATAGGAAAAGCGGCGCTGTGTGTTGCACAGCGCCGCTTGTTTTTAGAAATCTGTTTTTAATAGTCCGCTCCTCCATATGGTCAGAGCCACCAACCGCTGGCCCTCTGCAGTCAAATGCTTTTTGGGAGCGTCGTAATAAAGCTCTTCCCGTCCGTTCAATACCGGGCCCAGGTCGAGGAAATCGGCCCCCTTCTCCCGGCACAGGTTGGCGATGCCGCGGTTCCATGTGGGCAGCCGCTTTTGGTCACCGTAGAAATGCCAGCCGTCCTCCATCCAGGGGATGGACAGCACCAGAATAGGACGGGGCCCGTTTTGGTCCAGGATATGGCCCAGGTGGGCCAGAAAGTTCTCCAAGGTGGCTTCGGGGAGCTTGATGTCGTTGGTGCCGAAGGCCAGGATGACCCCGTCGGCGTCCCGGGCCAGGGACTCGAAATAGGCCCGGCCGAAGGCGATGCCCTCCCCGGGGAAGCCCTGGTTCTCCACGGTGACGGCCCGACCCTCCTGCCGCAGAAAGGTTTCCAAAAGCCCGGGCCAGGCGTCCCGGGGCTGGGAGGGGTCCCCGGTGTATTCGAAGCGGAACCGGGTGTTGGAATCGCCAAAGGCCACCAGCTTTACCATCCGCACCCCTCCTGAAAGCCATAGATGGGCGTTTTGCCCGTTCGAACGGCCCATTGCCGCTCCCCGTAGGCGTAGTGCCACCACTCGCTGGCGTAATTTACCAGCCCCACCGACTCCATCAGGTGGTATAGGATGCGCCGATGGTCCCGGGGCTCCTTTAGGTGGGGCGGGCAGGACTGCTCCAGCCAGTCGGTGTGGGCCAGGTTGGTAAAGTCGTCAAAGCCGGTGCCCATGTCCAGGGCCACCCCATCCCGGCAGAGGGTCAGGTCCACCGCCCCGCCGGTGGCGTGGGGGGAGGGGCGGTCGGGCCGCTTCACCGGCTTAGCCACAAACTCATCCAGGATCATTTCCAGCTCTGCCGGGCTGGCCTGGGGCCGCTCTTGGACAATGACCTGGCGGAATTGGTCGTAGAGGGCCTTCTGAACGGAGAAGGGCCGCAGGGAGTCAAAAATCAGCAGGGACCAGCCCTGGGGCAGCTGCTGGGCGGCCTTTACCAGCCGCTGGGCTACCCCCTCCCGGACCAGACACCGGTCCATGGCCCCGGGCAGGCCCTGGGTCAGGTAGGCCGCGCCGAAGACGATCTTGGGGGAGAGCAGTGTGGGGTCCACAAAGGGTTCCCCGCACTCCCGGGGCGGGGGAACCCGCTCCCAGTCCTCAAATGGAGGCGCAGGGATGGGAGTCAAAAACTTGGCGGGAAACACTCAGACCACCTCAAACCAGCTGGAGACCAGCCCGGTCTGGGCGAAGCCCTCCGCTTCATAAAGGGCCAGGGCACCCGGGTTGGCGGTGGATACGGTGAGGGTGCAGGCGGGGGCCTTGCCCAGGGAGTCCAAGGCGGTCCGCAGCAGGGTCCGGCCCAGCCCCTGCCGCCGCAGGGAGGGCTCCACCGCCAGCATGGCCAGCTCAGGGGTCTTGTCGGTCAGGTCCACTTCATAGGCTCCCACCGGCTGGTCCCCCTGGTAGGCCAGGGTATAGCGGTGGTTCTGCTTGCGAAGGTCGGTGGGGCGCTGGGTGGCGGCGTTGGGCACATCGGCAAAGGCCCGGTTCACCAGGTCCAGGTACAGGTTCTCCTCCTGGCCCTTCCGGGGGGAGCGGAGGGTCAGCTTGACCTGGGGCTTTTCGGCGGGGAGGGCGCGCTCCAGGCGCACCATGTCGTGGATATGGGTGAGCCGCCAGACCCCCACCGGGCCGGGGTGCAGGGGTTCCCCCTCGGGCAGGGAGGAGGCCCAGACTGCCCGGGCTCCGGCCTTTTTCAGCTTCTCCATGCCCTTGCCCAGGGCTTCCCCCAGCCGGTCCTCCGGGCAGTCCCGGAGGATGATGTAGCCAATACCCCGGGTGGGGATCTCTCTTTGAATGATTTCGATGACCATAGGGCGGTCCTCCTTTGGCGTTGTTACAGGATGATGAGCTCCTTGGGGGAGTGGGTGATGTCGGTGCAGCCGCCCTGATCCATCCGCACCACGTCCTCGATGCGGACGCCGAACTGTCCGGGAAGATAGATGCCCGGCTCGGCGGAGACCATGGCCCCCACGGGCATGGGGGTGTGGTCCCGGGTGTTGGCGTTGGGGGACTCGTGGATCTCGATGCCCACGCTGTGGCCGTAGCCATGGCCGAAATAGGGGCCGTAGCCCGCCTCCTGGATGACCTGGGCAGCGGCCTTGTGGATGTCCACACCGGGCACCCCGGCTTTGGAGGCGGCGATGCCCGCCTTTTGGGCGGCCAGGACGGTCTCATAGACCCGGCGCTTGTCCTCGTCGATCTGACCCAGGGCGATGGTCCGGGTCATGTCAGAGCAGTAGCCCTCGAAGACGCAGCCGAAGTCCATGGTGATGAACTCTCCCTTCTGGACCTGGCGGGGACCGGGGATGGCGTGGGGCTTGGAGCCGTTGGGACCCGAGGCCACGATGGGGTCGAAGCTGGTCCGCTGGGCGCCGAAGCGCATCATGTCGTAGACCAGCTTGGCGGCAATCTCCGCCTCGGTCATGCCAGGCTGGATGAACTTCAAAATTTCGGCAAAGGCCCGGTCGGTGATGTCCTGAGCCTTAAGCATCCGGGAGAGCTCCTCCTGGTCCTTGCTGGCGCGCAGGCCGGTAATGAGGCCGTTGGCGTTCACCAGCTCGGCGTGGAGGTTTTTCTTCAGGTCGTTATACTGGCCCAGGGACATGTAGCCGTCCTCGATGCCCAGGGTCTTGATGCCGTGGGCGTCGATGAACTCGTTAAGGACGGCGGCGTAGTTGCGCTGGCCGTCCACCATGACGACCTCGGCGTTTTTCACGGTCTCGTTGGCCACCTCGATATACCGGGAGTCGGTGGTATACCGGGCGGCCTTGGCGGTGACGATGGCGTAGCCCTCGCCGTGGAGGCCCACGGCGTAGAATTCGCCGGGGTCGGAGGAGCAGAGCATGGCGTCGATGTGGAATTCGGGGAGCTTGGCGGCGATCTGGTTCAGATGATTCATGAGTGAGGACTTCCTTCCTGTAAATTGTTATTCTGGATGGGGGTGAGGCCATCCGGGGGATATGTGGAATAGGGAAAGCGCGTGGTTTTTGGTTTGACTTTGCCACACATAAAACCACCTGGTCTTGGTAGGGGCGGATAGTATCCTCCCGGGGCGTGGAGGGAAGGAACAATGCACCGGGCGAGCACAGCTCGCCCCTACATACAAGGGAAGGGTACAAGCGGTTTGTTGCTTACACGCACCTCCTCCTTGGATAGAACACGCAAAGGCGGGGTTGAGGCAGCGAAGTTTCTATCGTGTTCCATCCCACCAGCGAGCGGAGGAGCGAGCAGGCAAGAGGAACCACCTAATCGAAAAAATGCTCTGAGCCGGCAGGGACCTACCCCATTGCCAGGAATAGCACGGATAGAAAGGGATAGCTTAGCAAATTTAGGCTTTCAAGACTGATCGTAAGAAGGACCACG
>CATJWI010000099.1 GCA_949744075.1 uncultured Eubacteriales bacterium
GTAAGCGTCTGGGAACCAAGCGGGGCTTTATTGCCGTCAAGTCCAACTGCTCCATCCAGTCCTACGCCCCCCTTCTGTCCCCCCTCATGAAGGCAGGCTATGAGATTGACAAGGTGCTGGCCTGCACCTATCAGGCCATTTCCGGCGCCGGCAAGACCTTCGAGCGCTGGCCTGAGATGGTAGATAACCTGATCCCCTACATCGGCGGCGAGGAGGAAAAGAGCGAGCAGGAGCCCCTTAAGGTCTGGGGCCACATCGAAAACGGCAGGATCGTAAAAGCCTCTTCCCCCGCCATCACCGCCCAGTGCCTTCGGGTGCCCGTCTCCGACGGCCACACCGCCGCCGTCTTTGTGAAGTTCGTAGAGGGCAAGAAGCCCTCTGAGGAGCAGATCAAGGCCATCTGGAAGAACTTCAAGGGCCGGGCCCAGGAGCTGGAGCTCCCCTCCGCCCCAAAGCAGTTCATCCACTACTTCGAGGAGCCCGACCGTCCCCAGGCCAGGCCGGACCGGGAGTTGGAGGGCGGTATGGCCATCTCCGCCGGCCGTCTGCGTCCCGACAGCCAGTACGACTACAAATTTGTGGGGCTCTCCCACAACACCCTCCGGGGAGCCGCCGGCGGCGGCGTTCTGCTGGCCGAGCTTCTCTGCGCGGAGGGGTATATCGACCACAAAGCTTGACAGAAAGGCAGGTCATTGCTATGAGGAAACCTGTATTCAGCGGCGCTTGTACCGCCATTGTTACCCCCTTCGATCAAAACGGCACGGTCAATTACGACGCTTTCGGGGCCCTGATCGAAGAGCAGATCGCCGCCGGGATGGATGCCATCTGCGTCTGCGGCACCACTGGGGAAAGCGCCACCATGTCCATCCGGGAGCATATCGCCGTGGTGGAATACTGCGTCGAAAAGGTGGATCACCGGGTCAAGGTGGTGGCCGGCGCAGGCAGCAACGACACCTCCGCCGCCGTCTATCTGTCCCAGCACGCCCAAGACTCCGGCGCCGACGCCCTTCTGCTGGTGACCCCCTACTACAATAAGGCCACCCAGATGGGGCTCATTAAGCACTATGAGTACATTGCCGACCGGGTGGAGCTGCCCATCATTCTTTACAATGTCCCCTCTCGTACCGGGGTCTCCTTTACTGCGGAGACCTATAAGGTCCTCTCGGAAAATCCCAAGATCAACGGCGTCAAGGAGGCCAGCGGCAACTTTTCCCTGCTGGCCCACACCCGCTTTCTCTGTGGGGACGACTTTTACATCTGGTCCGGCAACGATGACCAGGTGGTCCCCATGATGTCTTTGGGCGCTCAGGGGGTCATTTCGGTGGCCGCTAACATCGTTCCCGAGGTGATGGTAAAAATGAGCCATCTCTGCCTAAAAAACGATTTTGCCGCCGCCTCCAAGCTCCAGATCGAATATATGGACTTTATCGACGCCCTCTTTGTGGATGTGAACCCCATCCCCATCAAGACCGCCCTCAACCTGGCGGGCAAGGAGATGGGCGGACTGCGGCTTCCCCTGTGTGAGATGACTCCGGAGCATCTGGACATTCTGCGCTCCTCCATGGTCCGAATGGGGCTTTTAAAGTAAGAGAAAGGACGTTTTGTTATGCTGAAGGTGCTGATCTCGGGCTGTAATGGCCACATGGGCCGGGTCCTGACACAGATCTGCCAGGAGGCGAGCGACGTGGAGGTGGCCGCCGGTTTCGACCTGTTGGGCCAAGACAACCAGGATTTCCCCGTCTATTCCTCCCCCTCCGTCTTTGTGGGCCAGGCCGACGTTCTGATCGACTTTTCCGCCCCTGCCGCCCTGTCCTCCCTGCTGGAATTCGGTCTGGTCCGGAAAATGCCTCTGGTGCTGGCCACCACCGGCTATTCCGAGGACCAGGTAGCAGCTGTGGAAGAGGCCGCTCAGCAACTCCCCATCTTCCGTTCTGGCAATATGTCCCTGGGAGTCAACGTTCTGGCTGGCCTGGTCCAAAAGGCCGCCGCTGCCCTGGGCCAGGACTTTGACATCGAGATCGTGGAACGCCACCACCGCCGCAAGGTGGACGCCCCCAGCGGCACCGCTTTTCTCTTGGCCGATGCGGCCAAGTCCGCTTTGGAGTACGAGCCCCAGTACGTCTATGAGCGCCAAAGCACTCACCGCCCCCGAAGCCGTCAAGAGATCGGCATCTCCTCCGTCCGGGGCGGAAATATCGTGGGCGATCACGAGGTCATCTTCGCCGGCCGGGACGAGATCATCGAACTGCGGCATTCGGCCATGAGCCGGGAGGTCTTCGCCTCCGGCGCTCTCCGGGCCGCCCGCTTCCTGACCCAAGGCCGGAAGCCCGATCTATACACCATGACCCATTTGGTACAAGAAGTTATTTTTTGACTCTGCGGACAAAAGTGCAAAAGGAGCGGGTCCTTGTATGAGGACCCGCTCCTTTTATGTATCCGCCTGCTTGTTTCCTGCTTTTCGGGGTGGGCCCACAGGGTTTCCGTTTCGATCGATCCCTTTTTCCTCCAGACGGTGATCCGTCCACTCCCGTATCAGGGAGTACAGCACCGCAAAGGTGGGCACGCCCAAGAGCATTCCCATAAACCCGAAGAGTCCGCCCCCCACCACAATGGCCACCAGGACCCAGATGGCGGACAGACCCGTGGAGTTGCCCAAAATCTTGGGCCCCAGGATATTGCCGTCAAACTGCTGCAAGGCCACGATCAGCACACCAAACCGCAGGGCCGCCCAGGGATCCACGATGACCAGGATCATCAGGCAGGGCACCGCACCGATAATAGGACCAAAAAAGGGGATCACATTGGTAACGCCGATGATAACGCTGATCAGGATGGCGTAGGGGATCCGGACCAGGCTGCTCAAGAAAAAGCACAGCACGCCGATAATGGCCGAGTCGATGATCTTTCCGTAAATAAACCCCACAAAGATCTCGTTGGCCCGGCTCCCCACCTCCAGAATACGGTTGACGCTCTTGGTGGGAAAGACCGCATAGATAAGCTTTTTCAGCTGCCCGGTCAGCCGTGTCTTCCCCGCCAGCATATACACCGCCACGATAATGGCCGTAATGGTGTTGATCACTCCGTTGCCCACCGCCATGCCGAAATTCAGCAGGTCCGGGATAGAGTTGGACAGGAAGGTCGCCGCCTCCCGGACCAGCTGGTTGTAGCCCTTCATGATGTCAAACAGGCCGTCCGCTTCCAGGTTGAAATGCTGAACGATCTCCTTGACCATCTGGTTCAGGTTATCCAGGTAGTAGGATACGTTATTGACCAACTGACTCAGACTACCCAAGACCTGGGGCAGGACCAGCTGGAGCAAGACCGCAATAATACACAAAGCGAGGATAAACACTGTGGCGATAGCCAATGCCCGGCGGTTTCGAAATTTGGCGTATACCTTCCGTTCAAAGAAGTTCACCGGGGTGTTGAGCAGATACGCAATGACAAACCCACCGATAAAGGGCGACAGCACATTGAGAAAGACCCGCACCGTAGTCTTTACCTGGGGAAAATGGGTGACCCCCAAATAGAGCAGCACTCCTGCGCAGACGACTACTAAGTTGGATAAGGCTCTGCTGTTCAGATGGTACCATCTTTTCTTGTCAAAACCAGACATGCCCCATCATCGCCCCCTTTTCCTCTATCATAACACAAGGCGCTTACTCTGTCACCACCCGGTGGAACACTTTTTTGCCTTTCTTAAGAATTGCCCCGTCTCCGGCAAAGGCGGCGCTCTCGTAACGGACTGCGGGGTCGGTGACCTTTTCCCCGTTGACCTCCACGCCGCCCTGCTCCACCAGCCGGCGTGCCTCCTTTTTGGAGGGGGCCAGGCCACATTTCACCATCAGGTCCAGAAGCCCGATCATCCCCTCCGTATAATCCGCTCCTGTCAGGGTAGTGGAGGGCATATTGGCCGCATCGCCACCGGTAGAGAACAGAGCTCTGGCCGCGTCCTGGGCTTTCTGGGCCTCCTCTTCCCCGTGGACCATCTTCGTCAGCTCAAAGGCCAGGAGCTCCTTGGCCTCGTTGAGCTTGGCGTCCTTCCACCGCGCCATCTCATCCAGCTGCTCCAAGGGGAGGAAGGTGAGCATCCGCAGGCACTTCATCACATCGGCGTCCCCCACGTTCCGCCAGTATTGATAGAAATCGTAGGGGCTTGTCTTATTGGGGTCCAGCCACACGGCGTTGCCCGCCGTCTTACCCATTTTGTGGCCCTGGGAATCGGTGAGCAAGGTGATAGTCATAGCATAGGCATCCTTCCCCAGCTTGCGGCGAATGAGCTCTGTTCCGCCCAGCATGTTGCTCCACTGGTCGTCCCCGCCAAACTGCATGTTACAACCCACCGTCTGAAACATGTGATAGAAGTCGTAGGACTGCATGATCATATAGTTGAACTCCAGAAAGCTAAGCCCCTTCTCCATTCTCTGCTTATAGCACTCCGCCCGGAGCATATTGTTCACCGAGAAGCAGGCACCCACCTCCCGCAGCAGCTCCACATAGTTCAGCTTCAGCAGCCAGTCAGCGTTGTTGAGCATCATGGCCTTCCCTTCGCCAAACTCGATGAACCGCTCCATCTGCCGCTTGAAGCACTCGGCGTTGTGGTCAATGTCCTCCTTGGTAAGCATCTTCCGCATATCGGTGCGGCCCGAAGGGTCTCCGATCATGGTGGTGCCACCGCCGATCAGGGCGATGGGCCGGTTGCCTGCCAGCTGGAGCCGCTTCATCAGCACCAGGGCCATAAAATGCCCGGCAGTCAGGCTGTCGGCGGTGCAGTCAAAGCCAATATAAAAGGTGGCCTTACCGTTGTTGATCAGTTCTTTGATCTCCTCCTCGTCAGTTACCTGAGCGATCAGGCCCCTGGCCTTCAGTTCTTCATAACAGGTCATAACGCTTCTTTCTCCTTTTCCACATCAATTTTATGGATCTCATTCCAAGTTTCCAGCTCTATTTCATACATTGGGTGAAGCAGCCCCGTCGGCGGGTACAGCTCCTCTTTTCCATAGCGGAACCCCAGCTTTTTCAATAGCCGCCGGGACGCCTCATTTTTCGGATGGTGCCCAGCTCGAAGCACGTGTGCGCCAAGTTCTGTAAAGGCATACTCCATCACAGAACGGGCCGCCTCTTCCCCATAGCCCTTCCCCCAGAACGCAGGGCACAGGTGAAAGCCCAACTCATACTCATCCCCCGCTGGCCGAAGACCGCAGCAGCCGACCAGGCTTCCGCTCTCCTCCTCGAACACAGGCCAATACTGGATATGACGGCTGTTCTGGTTTCCGATCTCTTGCGCCAGGCGTTCCTGGACCTCCTGGGGTGTAAAACGACCCGCGGCACAGAGAAACCGTGTCACCCTTGGGTCTCCCCACAAGCTCTTCGCCAACTCGCCGTCCTCATGCCGCCAGATGGAAAAGGCCAGTCGCCGGGTCCGCCTCCAAACTTCCCGTTCCACCGCCTCACCCCGTTTCCAGCTTTGGCTTCAAGATATTATATCCCACCACGCCGCACACTACGATGGCCGCGCCCACCAAGGCCATAGGACCAATGGTCTCATGATAAAATACCGCCACCAGGGCGGGATTCAGGATGGGCTCTATCCCGCTGACCAGGGATGCCGTCACCGAGGGGGTGGTCTTCAGCCCCTCGCACATGAAAATATAGGCCACCGCCATCTGGAAAACGCCCAAAACCACCAGGCTGAGCAAGGCAGCAGCAGACAACTCCGTCTCCCACAGCACAAATGGAAGGCCCACAACAGCGGCGAGAACATTCCCCCAAAACACCGAGGAAAGGGCATCTCCGTCCGGCAGCTCATTGAGCATGAACACCCCCGCATAGGTCACGCCGGAAAGCAGCGCCACCACATTCCCCGCACCCCCGCCCATATCCAGGCTGTCCACAAAGAAAAACAGAACGCCGCCGAAAACCACCCCGCAGGCGGCAATGTCCAATTTGCTGGGCCTGCGCCGGAAAAAGAGGGCGGAAAACAGCATAACAAAGATAGGGGCGGTAAATTGCAGTACAATGGCGTTGGCCGCCGTGGTCATTTTGTTGGCCATTGAGAACAGAGTGGTACTTCCAAACACGCACAGAGCCCCCACCGCCACCCAACGGTTGAACCGCAGCGGATGCCTGATGGCCAGCAAGTATCCGCCAATAACCGCCAGCGCGATGACGCTGCGACCGCCGTTGATGGCCATGCCGCCCCAGGGGATCACCTTGATGCACAGCCCCCCGATACTGTAGAGCAAGGCGGCAATAAATACAAACAAGGTCCCTTTCCGCTCCAATTGGGTCTCATTTTCTTTTTCTGACACAAAAAACGCCCCCTGTCCTTTTGGACAGAGGGCGTCAAAAAACGCGGTACCACCTCTTGTTCACCGCTCTCTCACAAGAGCGGCCTCACGCTGTGTATCACACAGCAACGCGGTAACGGACGTACCCGGCCCTCCCTACTGCGCGCTATCGCGGTTCGGGCGGCGGCTCCGAGGGGTATTCCTCCCTGCTCCGCCCTCCCCCTTTCACCTACCGGGGTCTCTCTGCACGGCAAACACAGGGCCTACTTGGCCTCTTCATCGCTGTATGGGGTATTATAATATGACTTCTTCCGTTTGTCAACCGTCTTCCAGTTTCTGGACGGCCAACAGGTAGCGGTGGATGGTCCCCTCCACCGCGCCCTTCTCCTTCAGGATACGCTGCGCCTCCAAAAGCCGGTCAAAGCAGCCCTCCACAGAGAAGCCCGGGAATTCCCATTCAATGATCCGGGCAAACCAGACCAGAGCGCCCACATCATAGAACCGAATGGGCCGAAAGCACTCCTCCGCCCTCTGAACTGCAAAGCCCACCTGCTCAAACAGCCCTCTTTGCCTGTCCAAGTTCAACCCCGGAAAGGGCTTTGGCGTACCAGGAAGCAAAAGATCCACCAACTCCCGGTCGTTGTCCTCTCCCACCTGCTCCGTGATAAAAAAACTGCCCTTTTTCAGCACCCGCCACAGCTCCGGGATATGGTAGCTACCGTGGCGGTTGATGACGATATCAAAGGTTTCCGGCTCAAAGGGCATCTTCGACGGGTCTGTCATCTCCCGAAAATCAATACCCCGGGGCAGGAGTTCTTTTCTGCACAGCTCCACATTAGGGGGGTAGCCCTCTGTGGCTGCCGTGCGCTCAAAGGGGTGCCCCAGGGACAGCAAAAACTCCCCGCCGCCGGTATCCATATCCAGCAGCCGCATGTCGTCCTTGAGATATGCGCGGACCACCGCTTTGTAGTCCCAGGGCAGGTCCTCCTCTTCTTCATACCGGCCGTGGATGTGGGAAAAATCCCAGCCGTGGATGTGGGCCTGGGCCTCCTCCTCTTTCCACTGCCTTTTTATTGCCTGTATGTCCATGTTCTGCTCCTTTCAAAATTCGTTTTCCCGCTCTTTTGAAGGGCGCAGCTCCTGACAGCATCCATTTGTCCCATTCCCTCGGTGCAGCCTGCCGCCAGCCTTAGAGCCGCGCCGAGCTATTAATTCGTTTCACCGCCAAACCTCCCTTCCCTTTCTACAGGTCATTTTACCATACCCTGCCCTACTCAGCAATCCCCGTTCTTGCCATTATCCCCGGGATGTGGTAAACTGAGACCAGCCATTTTATCTTATCTTGGGAGGAATTTTTATGCTGTTTGTCCACTACCCCAAATGCACCACCTGCCAGCGAGCCAAGACCTGGCTGGAGGCCCAGGGCGTCTCCTTCGATGCCCGGGATATCAAGACCCAGAACCCCACAGAGGCCGAGCTGCGCAGCTGGCACGCCAAAAGCGGCCTTCCCCTGCGGCGGCTGTTCAATACCAGCGGGCTTCAATATAAGGCCCTGGGCCTGAAGGACAAGTTGCCCACTATGAGCGAGGCCGAGCAGTACGCCCTGCTGGCCACCGACGGTATGCTGGTAAAGCGGCCCATTCTGGTGGGTGAGGACTTCGCCTTCTTCGGCTTCAAGGAGGCCGATTGGGGGGCTCGGATCAAGAAATAAAGATTGCTTTTTCAAGGGTTTCAGGGTAAAATATACCTTATTGTAAAAAGAAGGAGCGTGCAAGCCATGCCGGAAGAGACAAAGCCTGTCATGGGCCAGAATTTTATCCATGATTTTATTGACGAGGATATTGCCGACGGCGGACAGTACGCCGGGATGAAGGTCCACACCCGGTTTCCGCCCGAGCCCAACGGCTACCTTCATATTGGTCACGCCAAGGCCATTTTTATCGACTTTGGTACCGCCGACAAGTACGGCGGGCTGTGCAATCTGCGGATGGACGACACCAACCCTACCAAAGAGGATGAGGAGTTCGTGGACGCCATCCAGGAGGATATCCACTGGCTGGGCTATGACTGGGGCGACCGTTTTTTCTTCGCTTCGGACTATTTTGGTCAGATGTATGAATACGCCGTGGAGCTCATCAAAAAGGGCTTGGCCTACGTCTGTGAGCTGACCCCCGAGGAATTTAAGGAGTACCGGGGCGATGTGTCCACACCCGCCCGCTCCCCCTGGCGGGACCGGCCCATTGAGGAATCCCTGGACCTCTTTGCCCGGATGAAGGCGGGTGAGTTCCCCAACGGCAAATATACCCTCCGGGCCAAAATCGACCTCGCCAGCGGCAACTTCAACATGCGGGACCCGGTCCTCTACCGGATCAACCATATGCACCACCACCGGCAGGGAGATAAGTGGTGCATCTATCCCATGTACGACTTCGCCCATCCCCTAGAGGATGCCCTGGAGGGGATCACCCACTCTCTGTGCTCTCTGGAGTTTGAGGACCACCGCCCCCTTTATGACTGGGTCATCGCCAACTGCCCCGTCCCTTCCAAGCCCCGGCAGATCGAGTTTGCCCGGCTGGGCATCAACTACACTGTCATGAGCAAGCGGAAGCTCCGCCAGCTGGTGGAGGAGGGCCGGGTCTCCGGCTGGGACGACCCCCGCATGCCCACCCTCTGCGGCCTGCGCCGCCGGGGCTACACCCCCGCCGCTATCCGGGATTTCTCCGAGCGCAACGGAGTCACCAAGGCAGCCTCGGTGGTGGAGTTTGGCTTCCTGGAGCACTGCCTTCGGGAAGACCTGAACCGGACAGCCAACCGGGTCATGGCGGTCCTGCGGCCCGTAAAGCTCACCATCACCAACTATCCCGAGGGGCAATCCGAGACCTTCGAGGTAGAGAATATCCCCGGCGATCCTCAGGCAGGTACCCGCCCCGTCACCTTCTCCCGGAACCTCTGGGTGGAAGCGGAGGACTTCCTGGAGGAGCCTGTTCCCAAGTATAAGCGCCTCTACCCCGGCGGGCCTGAGTGCCGCCTGAAGGGAGCCTACCTCATCACCTGCACTGGCTGTGTCAAGGACGACCAGGGCAATATTGTCGAGATCCTTGCCACCTATGACCCTGACAGCAAGGGAGGCGACCCCGCCGATGGCCGGAAGGTCAAGGGCGCCACCCTCCATTGGGTGGACGCCGCCACCGCCATCGACGCCGAAGTGCGGCTCTACGACAACCTCTTTGCCGACGAGGCCCCCGACGCTGGGGAAAAGAACTTCCTGGACTGCCTGAACCCCGGCTCCCTGGAGGTCCTCACCGGTTGCAAGGTGGAGGCCGGCCTGGCCTGTCCCAAGGTGGAAGACCGCTTCCAGTTCATGCGCCAGGGCTATTTCTGCGCCGATAGTAAGGACTCCAAGCCCGGCCATCTGGTCTTCAACCGGGCAGTAAGCCTGAAGGATAGCTTCAAATTCTAAGGAACAGGGGGACCCTTCCATGTATCATTTCCGCAACGATTACTCTGTTGGGTGCCATCCCGCCGTATTGGAGGCCCTTTCCGCCGTCAATGCCGAGCATGTCATCGGCTACGGCTCCGACCAATACTGCAAGGAGTGCGCCGACCTGATCCGCTCCCTGTGCAAGGCCCCCCAGGCCTCAGTGGAGTTTATGATCGGCGGCACCCAGACCAACTTTACCGCTCTGGCCGCTTTCCTTCGGCCTTGGGAAAGCATCATCTCCCCTGTCTCGGGCCATATCAACGGCCACGAGTCTGGCGCCGTGGAGGCCACCGGCCACAAGATCCTGGCCGTCCGCACCGCCGCCAATGGAAAGCTGACCCCCGCCCACATCCTGCCCATTGTAGAGGAGTGCAAAGATCCCCACCTCACCAAGCCCCGGCTGGTCTATATCTCCGACGCCACCGAGACCGGCGGGGTCTATACCAAGGCGGAGCTCACTGAGCTCTCCCTCTGCTGCCGCAGGAATGGTCTCCTCCTCTTCCTGGACGGCGCCCGTCTGGGCTGCGCCATGGCCTCCCTGCCCAACGACCTGACCTTGGCGGATATCGCCGAGCTCACCGACGCTTTCTACATTGGCGGCACCAAGAACGGCGCCATGATGGGAGAGGCTCTGGTCATCACCGACCCCGCTCTCCAGGGCGAGTTCTTCCGCATGAAGAAGCAGCACGGAGCCGTCCTGGCCAAGGGCTGGCTCATCGGCGTCCAGTTCCAGGCCCTTTTGAAGGATGGGCTCTACTTCCAGATCGCCCAAAACGCGGTGGATGTGGCCCAATACCTCCAGGGCGGACTCAAGAATTTGGGGATCCCCATGATGGCGGACTCCCCCACCAACCAGATCTTCCCCGTGGTGCCCAACTCCCTCCTTCCTCATCTGGAAAAGCTGTGCACCTATGAAGTCTGGGGCAAGGCAGACGACACCCACACAGTGATCCGCTTCGTCACCTCCTTCGCCACCCCCCTCGCCAGCGCTGACGGTTTATTGAAGGATATCAAGGACCTGACCTGAATAATCAGCCAAAAAGAACGCACTGCTTGAAGCAGTGCGTTCTTTTTGGCCTGATCCTCCCCCTTCCAGGGAATAACACTGTAGGGGCGAGCTGCGCTCGCCCAGTTCCTTTCAAGGCAGGATATCCATTCTGTCAAAGAACGGGTGTGAGCATATCATCGCGTAGAAAGCTCCAACCGCATCAGCACCAGCTCCTGCCATACCCCAGCCCGAGTCCGGAATCCCTTGGGATTTCTTCCATATTCCACAAAGCCCACGCTTTTATAAAGGGCAACGGCCCGCTCATTCTCCCCCACCACATCCAGCTCCACCTGGGCGTATCCCGCCGCCCTTGCACATTTGATACAGGCCAAAGTCAGAGCCCTCCCGATCCCCTGACCCCAATAGTCCCTCTCCACGCTGATGCCAAACTCCGCCCGGTGCTTCACCTTATCCTTTGCTCCTACGGCTCCGATCCCCGCCGTTCCCACGATCCGGCCGTCCACCACCGCGCAGAGCTCCGCCTCGTTCTGTGCCTGCTCCCTCTCCCGCAGGAACTGTGCCTCCTGCGATACTGTAAAGCTGTTTTCATCTGGATAGCCCAGCAGGTATTCCGTCTCACCGTGGGTCAATTCAAAATTATCGCACACAGCTTGGGCGTCGGCCTCCACCGCCGCCCGGAGCACACATTCCCGGCCGTCCTTCAATTGGATGCTCTTGCAATATTTCATTTCCTCTCCTCTTCCATTTCAAAAGGCCCCCGAAAAATTCGGGGACCTTTTTCCTCGTGTTATTCTTCCTTACGCCTTCCCGGCACAGCCCAGCACATCCACCAGCTTGTGGCGCACCAGCTCCTTGATATTGGCCCGGGCGGGCTTCAGGTACTCCCGGGGATCAAACTTATCGGGCTGCTCGTCAAAGAACTGCCGGATGGTCCCCGTCATGGCCAGCCGCAAGTCCGAGTCAATGTTGATCTTGCAGACCGACAGGGTGGCCGCCTTCCGCAGCTGCTCCTCAGGGATGCCCACTGCATCTGGCATCTTGCCGCCGTGGCCGTTCACCATCCGCACGTACTCTTGGGGCACAGAGGAGGAGCCATGGAGCACGATGGGGAATCCGGGCAGGCGCTTGGAGACCTCCTCCAGCACGTCGAAGCGCAGCGGAGGGGGGACCAGGATCCCCTTCTCGTTCCGGGTACACTGGTCAGCGGTGAACTTATACGCGCCGTGGCTGGTACCGATGGCAATGGCCAAGGAGTCGCAGCCGGTCTTGGAGACGAACTCCTCCACCTCCTCGGGCCTGGTGTAGGAAGCGGCATGGGCCTCCACCTTCACCTCGTCCTCGATCCCGGCCAGAGTGCCCAGCTCGGCCTCCACCACCACGCCGTGGTCGTGGGCATACTCCACCACCTTCTTGGTGATCTCGATATTTTCCTCGAAGGGCTTGCTGGAGGCGTCGATCATCACTGATGTAAAGCCTCCGTCGATACAGCTCTTGCAGGTCTCAAAGTCGGGGCCGTGGTCCAGGTGGAGCACGATGGGGATCTCGGGGCACTCCAACACGGCGGCCTCCACCAGCTTCACCAGGTAGGTGTGGTTGGCATAGGCCCGGGCCCCCTTGGAAACCTGGAGGATCACAGGGGCCTTTTCCTCCTTGCAGGCCTCGGTGATGCCCTGCACAATCTCCATGTTGTTAACATTGAACGCGCCGATGGCGTATCCACCCGCATAGGCTTTCCGGAACATTTCGGTAGAGGTAACCAGAGGCATAATAAACAGCTCCTTTATAAAATAATTATCGGCCCTGGCCGATTATGGTCCGCATCACAGTATATTTGTCCTCGTCGATGCCCTTCTTCATCTCCAAAGCGCCGTTGATGTCGTAATCCACATACTCATCGTTCTGCAGACACACCACCCGGTCGGTCTGGCCCTTGGCCAGCAGCATAGTGGCGGTATAGCCCATATGAGTGGCGGTGACCCGGTCCCGGGCGGAGGGCGCGCCGCCCCGCTGAATATGGCCCAGCACAGTGACCCGGGTGTCCAGGGCCGTGGCCTCCTTGATCTTGGCAGCCACCTCGTAGGAGCTGCCCACCCCCTCGGCCACAATGATCATAAAGTGGGTTCGGCCGGCCAGACGGGCCCGGCGGATGGGCTCGATCACGTCCTCCTCAAAGTTCACCGGCTTTTCCGGGATCAGTACGGCGGTAGCGCCGCAGGCCAGGCCCACATAGAGGGCCAAGTGGCCCGCCCGGTGGCCCATGACTTCCACCACCGAGCACCGCTCGTGAGACTGCATGGTGTCCTGCAGCCGGTCAATGCACTCCACCGCCGTATTGCAGGCGGTGTCATAGCCAATGGTATAGCTGGAGGAGGCAATATCATTGTCGATGGTGCCGGGGATCCCGATGACGGCGATCCCGTGCCGGGACAGGTCGTGAAGACCACGGAAGGTGCCGTCGCCCCCAATGCCCACTACGCCATCCAGGCCCAGCAACTTGCAGGTGTTCACCGCCCGCTGGATGCCCGCCTCGGTGCGGAACTCCTCGCTGCGGGCCGAATAGAGCATGGTACCGCCCAACCGGGTCAGCCCGCTGACCCGGTAATAGTTCAATACCTGTGCGTCTCCGTTGATCAGGCCGTTGAAGCCCCGGCGAACACCCACACACTCGATCCCAAGATGCACACAGGTACGGGCCACCGCCCGAATGGCGGCATTCATGCCGGGGGCGTCTCCCCCGCTGGTCAAAACGCCGATGCGGCGAACTGCGCTTTCCATATGAAACTCCTCCCTTTTCTCAAACCGTAAGTTCTGTGTCTTTTTGCTCCAATGCGGCGGCATAGCGCTCCAGCACCGGCCGGACCTCCCGGGCAAGAAACTCCTCCACCTGCTGGGGGCAGCGGCCGATGTAAGCCGCAGGGTCCAGATGCGCCTCCAACTCCTCCCGGGTCAAGCCAAAGGCCGGGTCGGCGGCAATGCGGTCGATCAGGTCATTGGGCAGGCCCTCTTCCTTGACAGTATGCCCCGCCTCCAGGGAAAGCTGCCGGATCCGCTCATGGATCTCCTGCCGGTCCCCGCCCCGCTTCACCGCGTCCATCATAATGTTTTCGGTGGCCATAAAGGGCAGCTCCTCCGCCACGTGGCGGGCAATGACCTTTTCATGGACGATCATCCCCGCGGCCACGTTGGCGTAAATACTCAAAATAGCGTCCACCGCCAAAAAGGCCTCGGGCACAGAAATGCGCTTGTTGGCCGAGTCGTCCAGCGTCCGCTCAAACCACTGGCTGGCGGCGGTGACCGCCGGATTCATGGCGTCCACCATCACGTACCGGGCCAGGCTGCAGATCCGCTCAGAGCGCATAGGGTTGCGCTTATAGGGCATGGCGGAGGACCCGATCTGGTTGGCCTCAAAAGGCTCCTCCACCTCCTTCAGGTGACAGAGCATCCGCAGGTCGGTGGCAAACTTGCTGGCCGACTGGGCAATGCCGGAAAGGGTAGAGAGTACGGCAGCGTCCATCTTTCTGGAATAGGTCTGCCCGGAAACCGGGACCACCCGGTCAAATCCCATTTCGGCGGCGATCTTCTCCTCCAGAGCCTTCACCTTCTCATGGTCGCCGTCAAAAAGCTCCAGAAAGCTGGCCTGGGTCCCCGTAGTGCCTTTGGAGCCCAGCAGGGCCAACCGGGAGATCCGGTACTCCACCTCGTCCAGGTCCATCAGCAGCTCATTCATCCAAAGGGTAGCCCGCTTCCCCACCGTCACCATCTGGGCGGGCTGAAAGTGGGTAAAGCCCAGAGTGGGCAACGCCTTATACTCTTCCGCAAACTTCGCCAAATAACTGAGCACCTTCACCAACTTGTCCCGGACCAGGCAGAGTCCCTCCCGCATCAGGATCACGTCGGTATTGTCCCCCACATAGCAGCTGGTGGCCCCTAGATGGATGATGGGCATCGCCTTGGGACAGTGCTCCCCGTATGCGTGAATGTGGGCCATCACATCGTGGCGTAGCTTTTTTTCCCAGCGGGCCGCGGCGTCGTAATCCACCTCATCCGCGTGGGCCTCCAGCTCCTCTACCTGCTCCCGGGTCACGGGAAGCCCCAGCTCCATCTCTCCCCGGGCCAAAGCCACCCACAGCTTATGCCAGGTAGTAAACTTCTTATCCGTGGAAAACAAATAGAGCATTTCCCGGCTGGCATACCGGGAGGCCAAGGGAGAGCCATAAACGCTTGTACTCATCCGCGTTGTAAACCTCATTTCTCAAAATATCTGTCCAATTCTATTTTACCACAAAAAGGCAGACAGGGGCAAGCCCTATCTGCCTTTTGTTTTCCCTTATGCCAAAAACTGCTCCAGCCGATCCAGTCCGGCCCTGATATTTTCCATGGAGGCGGCATAGGACCAGCGGACAAAGCCGGGCGCAAAGAAGCCCTCCCCCGGCACCACGGCCACCAGTGCCTGCTTCAGAAATTCGGTGGCGAAATCCTCGTCGGTTTGGATAGGCGCCCCGCCGATGGTCTTTCCGATGAGCTTTTCAATGTTCATCATCACATAGAAGGCGCCCTCCGGCTTGATACAGCTGACACCGGGAATGGCATTCATCCGCTCCACCATGTAGTCCCGCCGGGCCTGGAAGGCATCCCGCATGGAGAGGATCTCCTCCTGGGAGGCCGTGAGAGCCGTCACCGAGGCCCGCTGGGATATGGCACAGGGGGAGCCAGTGGAGTGGCTTACATAGTTGGCCATCACCTTTGCCACCTCAGGCTGCGCCAGCGCGTAGCCGATCCTCCAGCCGGTCATGGCATAGGACTTGGACACACCGTTGATCAGCACCAACCGTTTCCGGATCGCCTCCCCCAAGGCCGCCACACTGGTGAAGGGCATCCCGTCATACAAAAGCCCATAATAGATCTCATCCGCGATGATATACAGGTCATGCTTGACGCAAACATCGGTAAGCCCCTTGAGCTGCTCCTTGTTGTAGACCATACCGGTGGGGTTGGAAGGGTTATTGAGGATGATGGCCTTGGTCTTAGCCGTGATGGCCTTCTCCAGCTTCTCCGGGGAGAGCTTAAAGGCCTCCCCTTCTGTGGCGGGCACCAGGACGGGGGTCCCCCCCACCATCCGGATCAGCTCATAGTAGCTCACCCAGGCCGGGGTGGGCAGGATCACCTCGTCTCCCGGATCCACCAACGCCTGCAGCGCCAGATAGACCATATGCTTCGCGCCGCTGGAAATGACCACTTGGCTGGGCTGGTACTCAATGCCGCAGTCCGCCTTCATCCGGTCACAGACCGCCTGCTTCAGATCCAGGGCTCCGGAGGCGGGAGTATAGCGGGTGTAATTCTCCCGGATGGCCTGAAAGGCCGCCTCTTTGATATGGTCCGGCGTATTGAAGTCCGGCTCGCCCGCAGCAAAGCCGATCACATCCTGGCCCTCCGCCTTCATCTGCTTGAACATGCTGTCGATGGCCATGGTGGTGGAGGCGCGCACGCCTCTTGCGATCTGGGAAAGCTCTTTCACCATTCATTCCTCCCCTGGAATTATCTTAAACCGTCCTCATTATAGGCGGGGACTCGCCAAAATACAAGCCCCCGCCCGTTGATTTTCCAATCTCATATACTTTTTCCGCTCTGGAAGTGGATTTTTGGGAGAAATACCCGCACCCTTACCGCTTGGCTGCCATATTTTTCTGATAGATGCGGTATAGTCCGTTAAGCAGCAGGTCCGGATCCCGCTGGATCTTTCTCCGGCAGTAGGGCAATACATCACCGGCAAAGCTGCCGGTGGCCACAATGGTCTCCACCTTCTGTGTCGCCTCCTCCAGCCGGTCGATCATTCCCTCCACCAGACTGGCATTCCCGTAGAGCACCCCGGAGCGCATAGCGTCCACCGTATTCCGCCCCAGCACCGAAGAGGGGCCGCCGCTGAGGGAGATCCGGGGCAGCTCTGCCGCCTGGCGGGACAGAGCCTCCAGGGCCACCCGGACCCCCGGAGCGATAACGCAGCCCTCATAGGTATTCTCCCGGAGCAGGGAGAAGGTAATGGCCGTCCCAAAATCAATGACGATCACCGGAGAGGGATATTTCGCCGCCGCCTCCACGCAATAGGCCACGATATCCGCCCCCAGTTGGGCATGAAGATCGGAGCGGATGTTGAGCCCCGTCCGGAGCCCGGCCCCCACTACCAGCGGCGGCCGGCCGATGAGCCGTTCCATGGCCCCCGCCAGGGCCGCCGTCACCGGCGGTACCACACTGGCGATAATGCCGCCGCTCACCTTGCCCTGGGGAACGCCGTACAGCTGGAAGATGGAGAAAAGCTGAATGGCGTATTGATCCTCCGTAGCGTGAGAATCGGTGGAAAAGGTAGAGCGCACTGTCAGGGCCCCGTTTTCGTCAAAAATGGCCAGCGTCGTGTCGGAGTTCCCAATATCCGCAGTTAAGACCATGTCCTGTCTCCTCTCTCCGCATCACATGATAAGTTCCTCCCCTTTAGTATACTGCTCCACGAAAAAAAATCAAGGCGCAAAACTCCAAAAAAAGGGAGACGCTCTCGCGTCTCCCTTTTCCCGACAGCTTCTTAGCCCTGCCCTTCCTCGCGGATCTTGGCGAAGCACTCGCTGCAGTATACAGGCCGGTCAGACTTGGGCTCAAACGGCACCTTTGCCTCACCGCCGCAGCGGGCACAGGTCGCGGTGAAATACTCACGGGGACCGCGGGCAGCGGCCTTACGGGCGTCACGGCACGCCTTACAGCGCTGCGGCTCATTCTGGAAGCCGCGCTCAGCGTAAAACTCCTGCTCACCGGCGGTGAACACGAACTCCTGGCCGCATTCCTTGCATACAAGCGTCTTGTCTTCGTACATGATTCTTTCCCTCTCTTTGCCTCATTTTGCCCAGGTCCCGGATCAATTCCGAACGATGCTGGGTCAGTGTAATATTGCGATCAGCTTGCGCTGGTATCGCCAGAGGTAAGGAATGGTGAGACCTTCCGCCGGATCCGCTGGACCGCGTTGTCCACCGACTTGAGCGGCTTTTTCAGCCGCTGGGCGATCTCCCCATAGGACAGGCCGCCCAAATACAGATCTAACACCGTTCGTTCAAAGCCGGAGAGCTTACTCTGCAGGAGCTTCATCCGGTCCTCCCGGTCCTCCCTGCTGATGAGCTCATCCTCCGGGTCACTGATATGCAAGGCCTCGGTACTGTACGGATAGGACTCCGCCCTCTCATCAAAGGGCTGTTCCTCCAGGGGTACCGAGCGGTTCAATACCTGATGCTTTCCCCGGGCAGCCGCCTTTACCGCAGAGCGAAGGCGGTTCTGGATGCATACCTGGGCATAAGTACGGAAATTGGCCTCCTTCTCCGGTGAAAACCCCCGAATCGCCGACAGCAATCCGATCATTCCCTCCTGAATCAGGTCCTCACTGTCTCCCCCAGCCAAAAAGTAGGGGCGGGCACAGACCCGAACCAGACGGCTGTACCGCACAGCCAAGCGCTCCTCCGCAATACGATCTCCCGCCGCGGCAAGGCTGCACAACAGCTCATCCGATTGTTCGTAAATATGGCCCATGCCGTGTCTCCTTGATTTCTATCTATGGTATAGCAGAGATTGTTCGGTTTGTCAAGTAATTTTATGCATTTTATTGCAGTATATCCAAATTTATCAAAGCGTTTTTATGAGATTCGCCAAAAATTCAGCCTCATTTTGGGCTACATTCTCCTCTTTGGCCTCCACCATGACCCGGACCAGGGGCTCCGTGCCCGATGGCCGCACCAGCACCCGGCCGCTGTCAGCCAGCCTCTCCTCTACTTCGGAAATGGCCCTTTGCAAGCTCTCAGAGGCCATGATTGCCTCCTTTTTCTCCTTGCTGTCCACCGCCACATTCAGCAGCACCTGGGGATAGCGCCGGCACATGGCCGTCAGCTCGGAGGCCCGCTTCCCCGATTGATGTACCACCGCCAGCAACTGCAAGGCGGTCAGCTCGCCATCCCCCGTAGTGGCATAACGGCGGAAGATGGTGTGTCCGGATTGCTCGCCCCCCAGGACATAGCCCCCCCTCTCCATCTCCTCCAGCACGTTCCGGTCTCCCACATCAGTACACACCAGGTCCAGTCTCCGCTCCTTGGCGTAGAGCCGCAGGCCCAGGTTGCTCATTACCGTAGCCACGATGGTCTTTCCCGCCAGCTCCCCTCTGCTGTTCAGATCCGCGCCGCAAATGGCCAGCACCTGGTCCCCATCGATGACCTCCCCGGCGTCGTCCACTGCCAGACAGCGGTCGGCATCCCCGTCAAAGGCGATCCCCAAGTCATACTTTCCCGCCGTCACCATGGCCGCCAAATGCTCGATGTGAGTGGAGCCGCAGTCCTTATTGATATTCACCCCGTTAGGGTCGGCGTTGATAATGTCGGTGTGGAGCTTGGAGAAGCGGTCAAAGAGCCGGCCCGCCGTGGCCGAGGCCGCCCCGTTGGCGCAGTCCACCAATATCCGCATCCCGGCCAGGTCAGTATCGATTGTCTTCACCAGGTAGTCGATGTAATCGTCGGCCTCCTGCTGGTCGGCGTAGGTCACCTGGCCGATATCCGCCCCGGTACACAGGGGAGACTTTTTATTGAAGAGTACAATATCCTCGATCTCGTTTTCCAGCCCGTCGGAGAGCTTAAAGCCCTGGCCGTTGAATATCTTGATGCCGTTGTGCTCAAAGGGGTTATGAGAGGCGGAGATAACGATACCCGCGTCCGCCTTGTTGGCAATGGTCAAAAAGGCCACAGCGGGGGTTGGAATCACTCCCAGGTGGAGCACATCCGCCCCAGCGGAGCACAGCCCCGCGATCAGGGCCCCCTCCAGCAGGTCGGAGGAGATGCGGGTGTCCTTTCCGATGGTAAACAAAGGCTTCTTCTTTCCCGTGTCCTGGGAGAGCACCTGGGCAGCGGCGCAACCCACCTCAAAGGCCAGCTCCGCATTCAGATTCTCATTGACCACCCCCCGGATCCCGTCGGTCCCAAACAATTTTCCCATAAAATTACCTCTTTCCGCGATGATAGGGTCACTATGCAGCGACCTGAGAGAGCAGCTTATTGTTCAAATAACTCCAGAGAAGCAACAGCAGATGGACCGCCCCGCATACAAATGCCCACAAGGGCTACCGACGCTAAGAGGATAGCCAGGATCCCCCACCAACCCACGATAGCCTTTCCGAAATGAGAGGCTCCCACAATTTAGAAAACACCCAGCAGAAGCATGGCCACGCAGGACAGAAGCAAACTGCCATGGAGCTTTTTTCTGTTTTTCACCCGTCATTCCTCCCTACAGGGTGATCTGCTCCATTCCCACAAACTTGATCCCCAGATGGTCATAGGCCTTTCCGGTGACACACCGCCCCCTGGGTGTCCGAGTCAGGAAGCCGATCTGCATCAGATAGGGCTCATAGACGTCTTCCAGGGTCACCGCCTCCTCATTAATGGTGGCGGCCAGGGTCTCCAGTCCCACAGGGCCGCCCCGGTAGTTCTCGATGATGCTCCGCAGCATCCTGCGGTCCAGGGCGTCCAGGCCCAGGCGATCCACCTCCAGGGCAGACAGGGCCTCGTCGGCCACATTTTGAGTGATGACCCCCCCCGCCCGAACCTGGGCAAAGTCCCGGACCCGCCGCAGCATCCGGTTGGCGATCCGGGGGGTCCCCCGGCTCCGCTTAGCGATCTCCATGGCCCCCTCCTCTTCGATAGGCACCTCCAAAATGCCGGCGGACCGGGTGACGATCTTGGCCAACTCCTCCGGGCTGTAGAGCTCCAGCCGCAGGGTCACGCCAAATCGGTCCCGCAGGGGGGCGGAGAGCTGCCCCGCCCGGGTGGTGGCCCCGATGAGGGTAAACTTGGGCAGGTCCAACCGGATGGAGTTGGCCGAGGGCCCCTTGCCAATGATGATGTCGATGGCGTAATCTTCCATGGCGGGATAGAGGATCTCCTCCACCTGCCGGTTCAGCCGGTGGATCTCATCCACAAAGAGGATGTCGTTCTCGTTGAGGTTGGTGAGCAGGGCGGCCAGGTCCCCCGGCTTCTCGATGGCGGGGCCGGAGGTGATGCGGATATTGACCCCCATCTCTCCAGCGATGATCCCCGCCAGGGTGGTCTTGCCCAGGCCGGGCGGGCCGTAAAGCAGCACATGGTCCAGGGGCTCAGCCCGCAGCTTTGCCGCCTGGATGAACACCTCCAGATTCCCCTTTGCCTTTTCCTGCCCAATGTACTCCGCCAAGGTTTTTGGCCGCAGGGACACCTCCCCGTCGTCCTCCCGCAGGAAAGAGGTCGCCACCAAGGGCTCCTCGGTCTCAAATCCGTTCTCCGAAAAATCGATGCTCAAAAGCTCACTTCCTTCAAACTTTCTCTAAGCCAACCATAGCAACTCGAACCACGGTCCCTTTGGGCAGCGGGAAATCCGGGCGCGCCTCCACCGCGTCAAAAAAGGCGTTGAGATCGCCTCCAAAATCATAACTCCAAAGCGTCGCCCTTCTTCCCTCTTCAGGCTCCTTCGAAAAGGTCAGGTCCAGGTGGACTTGGCTCATATCCTCATCCTCACCCGGTCCTTCGGTGAATTGCCGCACCAGATGCCACCGGAAACAGGGCTCCCCACCCGCCGTCCTGCCATAAGGGCCGATTTCCCACAGCACTGCGTCATCCTCACATTGGAAATGATATTCCAAACAAAACTCCTTGAAAACCATCCAAGCCAGCATAGGGTCCCGGTTTTGGTCGGAAAACCCCCGCTTCCGCCCCAAAGCCAGCAGCAGAGTCCCGGAGTCCTGGACCTTATACCTTCTATTCCTGCGGAAGAGCCCTTCCAAAAAAACCATGATCACTTCACCATCTTTTTCAACGCCTGCTTGATGATCTGCTCCAAAGGAAGGCTGTCCATATCGATGCCCTTCAGCGCCATGGCCACCTCGCTCTGAGAGTAGCCTAGCACCGCCAGGGCCGCCGAGGCCTCGCTGACCTTGTTCTCCGGGATAATGGTGACTCCGCTGCCGCCGTAGGCCTCTCCTCCGCTGGAGCCCAGCTGCCCCTTGGCCAGCTTATCCTTCAATTCCAGAATGATCCGCTGGGCGATCTTTTTCCCGATACCGGGGGCGGCAGTGAGGGCCTTTTCATCTCCGGTGATGATAGACATGGCCAGCCGCTCCGGGGGGGCCGAAGAGAGGATGGACAGCGCCGCCTTGGGCCCTACGCCCGAGACGCCGATAAGCATCTCAAAGCACTTCAGCTCCTCCTCAGTAGCAAAACCATAGAGCTCCATAGCGTCCTCCCGGACGTTGAGGTAGGTATACAGCTTTCCCGGCTTCCCCACCGTCAGCGCCCCCAGGGTCACGTTGGTGGTCCGGCAGGCGTAGCCCACTCCGCCGCAGTCAATGACCGCCAAATAGGGCGCAATATGGGCCACCATTCCATTCACATAGTAAAACATATTCTTCTCTCCTATTTACTGGGATGCTTCACCGCATACCGCCCGCTTCCGGGCCGGGCCGCGTTGGGGTCCTGGAGCCGGGAGGTAAAGGACCGGCTGTGGCAAAGGGCAATGGCAACGGCGTCCGCGGCATCGTCTGGCTTTGGCACTGCCTTTAGGTGGAGCAGCCGCTTGACCATATCCATTATCTGCCGCTTTTCCGCCTTCCCGTAACCGGTGATGGCCAGCTTTACCTCAGAAGGACTGTACTCAAAAATGGACACCCCTGCCCGCTCCGCCGCCGCCAGGATCACTCCCCGGGCCTGGGCAACACCGATGCCGGTGGTCACATTGTTGCTGAAAAACAGCTCCTCGATGGCCATGGCGTCCGGATGAAAGGTCTCAAACAACTGGGCCATGTCGTCCTCGATCTGCAACAGTCGAGTTGGTAGCGGCAGCCCTGCCCGGGTCGTAATGGCTCCGCAGGACAGGAGAGTTTGTTTTCCCGGCTCTGCACGCAGGACCCCAAAGCCCACGATGGCAAACCCTGGGTCGATGCCCAAAATCACCATATCCCAGTCCCTCCCATTCGTGCCTACAGATAGTTTATTGTACCATTTCTTTCTGCCGGACGCAACCCAAAAGAAGGATTTCACGCAGTTTATCAAAAGCGCCGCAAGGGAAATTCCCTTACGGCGCTTTTTCTCTCTGAAACAGGACCCGGTCCCTCAATTGCTTTCCGTCCTCATAGATCGGGTGGTCATAGTACTTCAAAAAATGATCCTTCTCCCGGCCTCTCTCCTGAAATCCCATGGCCCGGTAAAAGCCTACTGTCGATGGACTGTCTCCGGTGCCGAGCCGGAGAACCTTCAAGTCCGGATAGCGTTCCCACACAAATTCCATCAGCGCTCTCCCGATACCCTTTCTCTGATGCTTGGGTGCCACGGCAATATTTTGCACTTCATAGAGCCCAGTCCCCTCCCGGGTCACTACGCAAACCCCCAGCACCTCCCCATCTCTTTCCGCTGCAAACAGCTCTCCCCGCCCCAGATAGCCCCGGATCAGCGATTCCTGTTCGTCTCCGATCAAAAGAAGTGGACGGTAGTTTTCCTTGTCAGCTGTGACCTGCCGGATATCCATATCAACTCTCATGGTCCGAGACGTGGAACTGCTTTAGATTTCCGATTTTCTGGCTCCTCCGGTCCAGTTCCTCCATTACAGCGGAAAGGGGGATATTTTGTTCGGCCATCATCACCAGCAGGTGGTAGATCAGGTCGGATATCTCCCCCACCGTCTCCCCCTGCACACCGTTTTTCGCGGCAATGATGGTCTCGGCACACTCCTCCCCCACCTTTTTCAGGATCTTGTCCAGTCCCTTATCAAAGAGATAGCAGGTATAAGACCCCTCCTGGGGCTCCGCCCTCCGGCGCAGGATCACATCGTAGAGCTGCTGTAATGTATTATCCATTGTCATTTTCCTCCCAGATCGTGTGAAAGAAGCAAGACTCCGCCCCAGTGTGACAGGTGGGCCCCTCCGGATCGCAGAAATAAAGCAACGTATCGGTATCGCAGTCGGTGACCATTTTTTTCACATGGAGAAAATGCCCCGAACTCTCCCCCTTGTTCCAAAGCTGCTTTCGGCTCCTGGACCAGAACCAGGCCGTTCCGGTCCTCAGGGTCAGCTCCACCGCCTCCCGGTTCGTAAAGCCCAGCATCAGGATCTTTCCCGTCTTGTCATGCTGAATGATGACCGGGATCAGCCCCGCCTTTTGGAACAGCAGGTCCAAATCGAACATACCTCTTCCCCCTTACCGGACCGGGATATCCCGGGTCCGCAGATAGTCCTTTACCTGGGGAACGCTCAATTCCCCAAAATGGAACAGAGAGGCCGCCAAGGCCGCGTCGCAGCCTGTCTTCTCAAACACCTCGTAAAAATGCTCCAGGCTGCCGCAGCCCCCCGACGCGATGACCGGAACGGTCACCGCCTCTGTCACCGCTTTGGTCAGGGGCAGGTCAAAGCCCGCCTTAGTGCCGTCGGCGTCCATGGAGGTGAGTAATATCTCCCCCGCCCCAAGGCTCTGCCCTCTTCGGGCCCAATCTACCGCATCCAGTCCCGTCGGGGTCCTTCCCCCCGCGGTGACCACCTCCCAGGTCCCGTCCCTCCGGCTCCTGGCGTCGATGGCCAGCACCACGCACTGGGACCCGAACCGCTCCGCCGCCCGGGCGATCAAGGTGGGGTCCCTGACCGCGGCGGAGTTCACTGAAATCTTGTCCGCCCCCGCCCGCAGAAGGCGCTGAAAGTCCTCCAGGGTGCGGATGCCTCCTCCCACCGTGAGGGGCACAAACACCTGGGCCGCCGTCCGCTCCACCACGTCGGCCACCGTGTCCCGGGCGTCGCTGGTGGCGGTGATATCCAGAAAGACGATCTCATCCGCTCCCTGGTCGGAATAGTATTTTGCCAGCTCCACCGGGTCGCCCGCATCCCGGATATTGACAAAATTGACCCCTTTCACCACCCGTCCGTCCCGCACGTCCAGGCACGGGATGATCCGCTTGGCTAACATAGCCTCTCCTCCACTTCAATTCAGGCGGAGTCCATAGCCTTCGCCCTTCTGATCGAGCATGTCCTGATACACTCTCACAGCGCTCCATTGAGACAGGGATATATCAAAGCCGTACGTTCCTATAAGCCCTTTCCAGAGCAGGCCGGAACCGTCGGCCACCAGTTTCCCCTCCACGTAACACACCGGGCCTGCCTGGGTCTCACAAACCGTCCCAATGGTAGACAGGCCATAGAGCTCCACCGGCCTTGCCTCCCGAACCGTCTCCCGCAAAGCGCCAAGCGTCCGTGGGTTTTGCAGCCGGATATCGCCGCCGCCATAGGGCCCAGCTATCTTCCGATCCGCCTCTTCATTGCTGTGGACGCTGATGGCCCGGTCCAGCCAGAGAAGATATTCCGCTTTTCCAATCTCCCGCCGAAATAGCACCGTCGTCAGCAGAAGCACAGAAAGGCACCCCGAGGCAATTAAAAGCCTTTTGACCCTTTTCCGCATCTCATTCGCCTCCTTTTACAAGGATAGACGAAAATTTTCCCAAATGGTTCCCGCGCCGCAAAAGGTCATCGGCTTTCTCTGACCGCCTTGGCCAGATCCACCATCCCCGCATAATAGGCCTTTCCCACAATTGCCCCATAGAGGCCCATGGCGGAGAGCTCCCGAAGGTCTCCATTATTGGATACGCCTCCGGAAGTAATGATCTGTCCTGAGAAGTTTTTTTGTAGGTCCTTAAGCTGTTCAAAGGATGGACCGGTCAGCATCCCATCTGTTGCAATATCTGTAAAGATAATAGTCTTTACCCCTATTTTTTTCATCTGTTTTGCAAACTCCAGGTAGTTCAGGCCGGAGGAACGTTCCCACCCAGCTGTCTTTACAATCCCGTCCAGTGCGTCGATCCCCACGGCGATATGCTCCCCATACCGCTCCACGGCGGCATGGACAAAAGCCGGATCGCTGACGGCGGCAGAGCCGATGACCGCCCGCTCTATCCCCAGGGCAAACACCGCCTCCAGGTCTGCTATAGAACGGATGCCGCCCCCCAGCTCCACCTTCAGCCCAGAATCCCGGGCCACCCGGGCCACAATGGCGGCATTTTTCCGCACCCCGTCCCGGGCTCCATCCAGGTCCACCATATGGACCCACTCTGCCCCGGCCCGGGCAAAAACCGCCGCGGTCTCCACTGCGCTGTCCGCCACCTGGTGGACCGTATCAAATTCTCCCTTTTGTAGCCGGACGCATTTTCCGTCCTTCAAATCAATGGCCGGTAAGATGATCATCGGTTCAGCTCCCCAAAATTTCGTAAGATTTGCAGCCCAATCTCTCCGCTTTTCTCCGGATGGAACTGGCAGCCGTACACATTTCCCCGGCCCACCGCTGCCACCACCGAAGGACCGTAATCAGTGCGGGCTGTCACGTCCCCCTCCCGCTGGACTGCACCGCAGAAGCCATGGACAAAGTAGACGTAGGCCCCCTCCTCCAGCCCCTTGAATAGGGGGCTGGAGTTCTGAAAATGCAGACTGTTCCAGCCGATGTGGGGCAGTTTTTGATTGGTCTCGATCTTTTTCACCCATCCAGGGACAAGGCCAATCCCTTTACAGGGTCGCACCTCGTCGCTGCCGTCAAACAGCAACTGCATCCCCAAGCATATCCCCAGAAGGGGCTTTTTCTCACTTTGCTTCCGCAGTACCTGCTCCAGGCCGGAGGCCCGCAGCTTCTCCGCCGCGTCGGGAAAGGCGCCAACTCCTGGCAGGATGATAGCATCGGCTCGCTCCAGGTCTCCTCTGCCGCTGGTGATGCAAGTCTCAAGCCCCAGGTACTTCATGGCGTTGACAACACTTTTCAAATTGCCCACGCCATAATCCACGATAGCCGTATATCTCATCATAGCACGCCCTTTGTGGATGTGACCCCATCCCCCACTATTTGGACCGCATCCCTCACCGCCACACCCAAAGCTTTGAACAGTGCCTCAGTGATGTGATGCCCGTTCTTTCCGTAGAGGGCCTTCATGTGTAAAGTTAAACCACTATTCACTGCAAAGGCCCGCATAAACTCCTCTGTCAGGCAGGCATCATAAGTCCCGATCATAGGCTGGGGCATCTCCGCGTCAAACACCAGGAAGGGCCGGTTGGAAAAATCCAAGGCCGCAAAGCACAGCGCCTCGTCCATGGGGATATAGGCCGAGGCAAACCGGCGGATCCCCTTCCGGTCCCCCAGAGCCTCTCGCATAGCCAGGCCCAGGCAAATGCCCACATCCTCTACCGTGTGGTGTCCATCCACCTCCAGGTCTCCCCGGGCCTCTACTGTCAAGCCCAAACCGCCATAGAAGGCAAAGGCGGTAAGCATGTGGTCAAAAAATCCAATGCCGGTACGGACCTTGCTCTCTCCGCCGTCCAGATTCACGGTCAGTGCGATCTGGGTCTCTTTGGTATTGCGGGTTATGGAAGCAGCACGTGCCATAACAGTCTCCTCCTTATTCAAAACGGACTTGGATCGAATTGGCGTGGGCCGTGAGCTTTTCGCTGCGGGCCAAAGCAATGATTTCATCCTTCACCGGCTCCAGGGCGCTCCTGTCGTATTGGAGCACACTCATGGTTTTGATAAAGCTGGTCACAGACAGTGGCGAGAAAAACCGGGCCGTTCCGGAGGTGGGCAGCACGTGGTTCGGCCCCGCCAGATAATCTCCCAGGGGCTCCGGCGACCAGCTCCCTAAAAAGACCGCCCCCGCGTTCCTGATCTCCGGCAGCAGCTTTTTCGGCTCCCGGGTCACGATCTCCAGATGCTCCGGCGCGATCTCATTGGCAAGGGAGATCACTTGCTCCATGTTGGGACAGACAATGGCACAGCCGTAGTCCCGGACGGAGCACTCCATGATCTCAGAGCGCTCCAGATATCCGGTCTGCCGAATCATCTCCCTGTCCACCGCCCGGGCCAGGTCCTGGCTGGTGGTCAGCAGAACAGCGGAGGCCAGCTTGTCGTGCTCCGCCTGAGAGAGCAAGTCGGCAGCCACAAATTTTGCCTCGGCCGTCTCATCCGCCACCACCAACACCTCAGAGGGGCCTGCCACCATGTCGATGTCCAGCTGTCCGTAGGCCAACCGCTTGGCGGCGGCCACATAGGCGTTGCCCGGTCCCACCAGCTTGTCCACCTTCGGGATAAACCCGGCGCCGTAAGTCAGGGCGGCCACCGCCTGGGCCCCCCCCACGGCAATGACCCGGTCCACCCCGGCGATCTTGGCGGCGGCCAGCACCGCGTCATTCAGGTTATCGGTGGGCGGGGTCACCATGATGATTTCCTCCACTCCCGCCACCTTCGCGGGAACGGCGTTCATCAGCACGGAGGAGGGATAGGCCGCCGTGCCGCCGGGGACATAGATCCCGACCCTGGTCAGGCCCCGGACCAACCGCCCCACCTTGCCTCCGTCTGGGCTGGTCCATACCTCGCTCTTGGGAAGCAGCTTTTCATTGTAAGCCCGGATGTTGGCCGCCGCATGCTCCAGAGCGGCGATCAATTCCTTAGGACAGCGGTCATAGGCCTGGTCCATCTTTTCCCGGGAGATCTCATAGGGAATCTTGTGGTCAAATTGGCGGGTATACCGCTCAACCGCCGGAAAGCCCTCTTCCTTCACATTTTCCATAATGGCCTGTACCGCCAACTCGATGGCCTGGTTGGCCGATGCCGCCCGGTCCCGCATGGCCTGGATGACCGCTCTCTCCTTGCTCCCGTCGGCGATCACAATATTCAGCATTCTTTTCCCTCCGTTCCCGCCTGGCACTTCCCGATAAAGTCCAGGATCTCTGCCTTTTTCAGCTTCATGGCGGCAGTATTCACGATCAGCCGTGCCGACACAGGAGCCACATCCTCAATGGCGATCAGACCATTCTCCTTCAAGGTTGCTCCGGTCTCCACAATGTCCACGATGGCATCCGCCAGCCCCAGAATGGGAGCCAGCTCTACCGAGCCCTCGATCTTGATGATCTCCACATCCATCCCCTTGTCCTCAAAAAAGCGCTTTGCCACGTTGGGGTATTTTGTGGCGATTCGCCGGGTCTTGTAGGTACCGTAGAAATCACTTCCCTCTTTGACCGCCAGCGCAAAGCGGCACTTTCCAAAGCCCAGGTCCAGCACCTCATAGAAGAGGCTCTCCCCCCGCTCCAAAATGGTGTCCTTTCCCACCACCCCCAGGTCACAGACCCCTTGCTCCACATAGGTGATAACGTCGGGTGCCTTAGCCAGCACCGCATCCAGCGGATAGTTGGGCAGTGGATGGACAAGCCGCCGCCCCGGGGCCTTCACTGGAGAACAGTCCAGCCCCACCTGCTCCAAAAGCTCCACCGTCTTATCCTGGAGCCGGCCCTTGGTGAGGGCCAAGCGGAGCCGTTCCTTTGGCGGCTGTACAGCCGATTCCCTTGTCACAAGGTCCACATCCACGGCAAACCCAATGGCCGGGGCCGGGCGGCCAAAGGCCCCCAGCAGGTTGTCATACCGGCCGCCGGACAACACTGGGGCTCCCGCCCCCTGGGCATAGCCCCGGAAGACCAGGCCGGTATAGTAATCGATCTGGTGCACCAGCCCCAGGTCAAAGCGGATATAGGCTCCGCACTCCGTCTTTCTCAGCGCTTCATAGAGCTTCCGCAGATAGGCCAACTCCGGCCTCGGGCCCACCAGCCCTTCCGCCTCCTCCAGCACCTCCACGCCGCCAAACAACCGGGACAGCCGGGAAAGCAGCGCATAAGCAGGTTTGTCCCCATAAGGCCGCAGCATCTCATCCAGAGCGGCAAAGTGCTTGCCTTCAATGAGCTTTCGCATCTCCTCCACCTGCCCCGCCGGCAGCTCCAGCTGGCCGGCCAAGGCCCGAAACAGCCCCGCATGTCCCAACTCGATGTGGAATCCCCCGGGACAGACCGCCCTCAAGGCCGCCACCGCCAAAGTCACCGCCTCCACATCCGCCTTGATACCACCGGCGCCCAGCAGCTCAACGCCGCACTGCGGGATCTCGCTACTGCCCCCCCGGTGGGCCGCGCCGGAGCGGAAGACCGTCTCGTTATAGTAGAGCCGCTGGGGTAGCGGCTCCCCCTTGAGCTTAGTAGCCGCCACCCGGGCAATGGGAGTAGTACAGTCCGGCCGCATGACCATCAGCTTTCCCGAACGGTCCACGATCTTCAGCATGGCCTCCTGGGGAATGGGATTTCCCGACTGGAGAAACAGGTCGTAAAACTCCACCTCAGGCGTGTGGATCTCTCCGTACCCCTTTTCCCGAAACAGGCTTACCAGCTCTCCCTGCGCCCTTCTCAGGGCCTCACATTGGGCAAACAGCCGGTCCCGGGTCCCCTCCGGTGTAGCGATAACACTCATGGAAACAGCTCCTTACTTTCGTACTTTACCACGCTAATATACTACATTGCAGAGCTCTTGTCAAGTGACAAAAAGGCGGGGAGCCAAAACTCCCCGCCTCCCCTTCGGCTTTGAGTTACAGTCCGTCTCTGGCGTCCACTTCTCCAAAGAACTTGTTGTGTGTCACCTGAACGGCCCGGTCGGCGTCGGCCAGGTCCACCAGGACCGAGACCTTGATCTCACTGGTGGAGATCATATGGATGTTGATGCCCGCATTGAACAGGGCCTCAAACATCCCGGCGGCCACACCGGGGTTGTTGATCATGCCCGCTCCCACAATGGAGACCTTGGCAATGTTGTCGTTCACATCAATGTGGTCGAACCCGATATACTCCCGGTTCTCCTCCAGCAGCTTGGTGGCCGCCTCAGTGTCCCCCTTGGTAACGGTAAAGCTGATGTCCTTTTTATTCTCCCGTCCAATGGACTGGAGGATGATATCCACATTGATATTGTGACGGGCCAGCAGAGAGAAGATACGGAAGGCGATGCCCGGCTCGTCGGCCAGGCCCACCAGGGCCAAACGGGCGATATCTTTATCCTTGGCAATGCCGCTGACATGGGATTTTTCCACGATTTTCACAACCTCCTTGACTTTGGTTCCCGGCTTCCCGGAAAAGCTGGAGAGCACCTCCAGATTCACATTATACCGCTTTGCCATCTCCACTGAGCGATTGTGGAGCACCTGGGCCCCCAATGTGGCCAGCTCCAACATCTCATCGAAGGTGATCTCCTCCAGCTTATGGGCCTCTGGCACCAGTCGGGGATCGGCGGTATAGACGCCGTCCACATCGGTGTAGATCTGGCACAGGTCCGCATGAAGGCTGGCCGCCAGGGCCACCGCCGAGGTGTCCGACCCCCCCCGGCCCAGAGTGGTGATGTCTCCCAGCTTGTTGATCCCCTGGAAGCCCGTGACGATCACGATGCTCCGTCTGTCCAGCTCGGTCAGGATCCGCTCGGTGACCACCCGGGTGATCCGGGCGTTGCTGTAGGTAGAGTTGGTACGGATACCGGCCTGCCAGCCGGTGAGCGAGACCACCGGGTAGCCCATAGCCTCAATGGCCATGGCGCAGAGGGAGCAGGAGATCTGTTCGCCGGTGGACAGTAGCATATCCATCTCCCGCTTGGAGGCCTTGGGATTGATCTCCGCCGCCTTGGCGATCAGGTCGTCGGTGGTATCTCCCTGGGCGGAGAGGACCACCACCACGCTGTGGCCCCGCCTGTATGTCTCAGTAATAATACGGGCGACGTTGCGAACGCGGTCCGCATCCGCAACGGAGGACCCGCCGAATTTTTGTACAATGAGTCCCATCGAAAAAAGTACCCCCTTGTAGGTTCTGGTCTATTTTATGCTGTCAGCCGCGGCCCCGTCCGTCAATCCTCCAGCACACGGAACACCGTATGGAGGGAAATATCCTTGAGCCGTTCCTCCAGCTCGCCCCGGGTCATGGAGACGGTGAGCACCGCCACCTCCCCCGCCGGAGCGCCCGCCCGGGCCAGGAAGGTCACATCCCCCAAAGCCCCGCGGATAGCCTCGGGAGCCGCCTCTGCCCGCACATACCATGGGCTCTCCACATCCAAAGGCGGCAGAGCCACCCCCGAGCCCCCGGGACCCCAGTCCATAAATTTGGGCCGGTCCCGGTTCCGGGCCGCCTCCATCACGTCGGCCACCACGGCGGAGGCGGTAGGTAGCTTACCGGCCCCTCGGCCATAAAACATCACGTCCCCAATGGCATTGCCCCGAACGGTGATGGCGTTAAACACATCCTCCACACCAGCCAACGGCGCGCTCCCGCTCACCAGGTGGGGGGCTACAAAGGCCCGCACCTTGCCGTCCTCCTTCCGGATGGCCCGGCCCAACAGCTTGATCTTTCTGCCGCAGGAATCGGCATAGGCCACGTCGGCCAAAGACACCCCGGTAATCCCCTCGGTGGGCACTTCCTTGGGATAGATGTGCCGCCCAAAGGCCAAAGATGCCAGGATGCAGATCTTCCGGCAGGCATCATGCCCCTCAATGTCGGCGGTGGGGTCCGCCTCCGCATAGCCGTTGGTCTGGGCTTCCTTCAGGGCCTGTGCGAAGGGCAGCCCCGAGCGGATCATCCGAGTCAGGATATAGTTGGTGGTCCCGTTCAGGATGCCGCAGATCTCGGTGATCTCATTGGCCGCTAGACATTGCTTCAAGGGCCGGATGATGGGGATGCCCCCGCCCACGCTGGCCTCATACAGGTAGCTGACCCCCTTCTCCTGGGCCAGCTTCATCAGCTCATAGCCGTGCTCCGCCACCAGTTCCTTATTGGAGGTAACCACGCTCTTCCCGGCGCTCAAAGCCCGCTCTGTAAACTCCCTGGCCACCTTCGCCCCGCCGATGGTCTCCACTACGATGTCCACCTCAGGATCCTTTTCGATCACCGCAAAATCGTGGACAACATAAGCGGCAAAGGGGCTGTCGGGAAAATCCCGCACATCCAGGATATATTTCAGTTCTACCTTGGAATGGACCTTCTCATCGATGTGGGCGCCATTGCGCTGCAGCACCTCGGCCACACCAGAGCCCACCACTCCAAAGCCCAAAATAGCTACCTTTGACATGATATTTCTCCTTTCGGGCCCCGGGCCCTATGGTTTCTCTCAGCCGCCCAAAAGTTCACAGCGGACCACGCCCTTCTCCCCCGATACCCGCTCCAGCAGTTCCTCGGTGGTCATTCCCAGACCGGAGGTCTCCGCCCCGATGCTCACCGCCGCGCTCCCGCCGGCCGGGATACTCTGATTGATGGTAAGGATGTTGGCGCCGCACTGGGCAAATTGGTTCAGCACTGCAGACAGCACGCCCGGCTCATTTTTCAGCAGGACCTGAAAGTTGAGGATCCGCCCGTTGAGCATATCCCGGAAGGGCCGGACTGCGTCTTTGTACTTATAAAAAGCGCTGCGGCTGATCCCCACCTGAACGGCGGCCTGATTCACCGTGCCGCACTCTCCGGTATCCAATAACCGCTTCGCCTCCACCACCTTCAAAAAGATCTCCGGCAGGGCTTGGGCGTCTACGATAAAATATTGAGGATGTGTTCCCATCTTATGCTCCTTCTCTTCATCTGTCCACGGTATGAAGCCATTTGTTTTTCTGTTGTGCTCTATTGTAGCACAGGGCGTGGACAAACGCAACGCTCCCCCGGGTAAAAAAGTATCCAATTTCCCTCCCCGCAAAGGGACGTCTTTTGGACTTTTTATTCGAAATACACGAAAGAGCGTGCCGAAGCACGCTCTTTCGTTCTTTCCTGTCAAGCGCCGGGCGGCAGCAACGGCTCCTCGGAAGGCGGCAGGACCACCGGAGGCTCCGTAGCCTCCGGAGTGGGCGTCGCCGGACTGCTCTGCACCGGGTGCGGCGGTGTGTTGGTCTCCACTGCCGGCGGATTGCTCACACCGGGACCGGTCGTCTCCCCGGGACGGACGATGTGTCCTCCCCCGCCGCCTCCATTGGGCCAGGTAGAGGGGTCTCTGGAATCAAAGTTGGGATCCTCCTCCCGGGTGGGCCAGGTGGAGGGGTTGGTGGGATCAAATTTGCCTGGATCATAGGGCTCCGGCTCCACCGGGATCTCCTCGGTGTGGACGGTACAGGTCCCCGCCTCCTCCATAGCGCTGCGGAAATAGGCGTTGTCCTCCGGAATCACACCTCCCACATATTCCCGCTCAATATCCAGCACTGCTACGCTGATCCGCCCCTTGGTCTCGGAACCGTCCTCATTTACCTCCACCTCAGGGCAAAATTCTCCCGCCAGATGATACCGCCCCGAGGGCTCTCCGGCGTCATTGAGCACCGGGTCTGCAGTACAGACCTCCACCATAACATGGGCTTCACAGTACTCTGTGGGCAGATCCTCCGGGAAGAAGTAGCCCACCCCTACCCTGCTGCCCCGCATATCGCTCTTGCAGGCCTCGGTGGCCAACAGGCCGGTGTCCAGGCAATACTCCTCCCGCACCAGGCCGTCCATCTGGTTAAAGCCCCGGTTCTCCAGCCCTTCATGGACCTGACTCATGACCTGCCGCCACAAATTGGCCGCCGGGTTGCCCGACACCCGGATCCGCTCCGGGGTGGCGTAGCCCACCCAGACCGCGGCAGTATAATAGGGCGTATAGCCCACAAACCAGCGGTCGTTATAGGAGTTGGTGGAACCGGTCTTACCGGCAATGGTCATCCCAGGGAAGCTGGCTGCGGAACCTGAACCGTCGTTCACCACGTCCTTGAGTAACTCGTTGATATAGTAAACGGTCTTCTCCTTCAATACCGGCTCCCCCACCGTATCTTTGGTGAGGATCTCCTTTCCGTTGGAATCCACCACCTTGGAATAGGTCCTAGGTTCAATATAGACGCCGTTTCTAGAGAAGACTGAGTAGGCGCCCGCCATATCCATGGTGGTGACGCCATTGGTCAGTCCGCCCAGAGCCATCTGGGAATAGCCAATGTCAGAATACTCCTGTCCATTGATAACCTTGCTGGTCACCAGATGGGTCTCGTCAATGCCGAACTTCTCCAGCAGATACTCATAGCCCACATCGGGAGTCACCTTTTGAAGCACCCGCACCGCCACTGTATTGGTGGAATTCGTTACCGCGTTGGATACGGTCATCTGGCCGGTATACCGGTGGTTCACATTGCTGGGCCAGGGATCGCCGTTGAGCAGCATGGGCGCGCTGTCCTCAAAGACGGAATAGGGTGTGATCAGCCCCATCTCCAGAGCCGGGGCGTAAACGGCCAGGGGCTTGATGGAAGAACCCGGCTGCCGAAGGGCCCGGCTGGCCAGGTTGTAGCCTCTGGTATCCGCCGCCGTCTTCTCCCCCATCTTTCCCGCCAGGGCCGATACATTGCCCCGCTGGTCCACCACCACGATGGCCGACTGGAGCTGTTGACCCGAAGCCGAAGTGTGGGGCAGGTTTTCCGCGTTGGAATAAATGTTGTCCACCGCCGCCTGGACTCGGGGATCGATGCAGGCATAGATCTTTAACCCGCCGGAATACACCAGGTCGGAGGCCACCAACTCCGAGTATCCATTCTGCTCCATCAGGTCACGGGTCACATCCGTAATGACCTGCTCGGTATACCAGCTGTAAAGGGTATTGCTTTGCCCATCGCTCTGGCCGCTACGAAACTCCAGCTGCTCCACCTTGGCCGCGTCGCACTGCTCCTGGGTGATATACCCGTCCCGGGCCATAGCGTCCAGCACGATCCCCCGCCGGGCCAGGTTATTCTCCGGGTGGGTATAGGGGTCATAGAGAGAAGGATTATTGGTAATGCCGATGAGGCTGGCGCACTCGGCCAGGCTCAGCTCGGAGACATTTTTGCCGAAGTAGGCGTAGGAGGCCGTATAGACGCCGTAACACTTCCGCCCGAAATAGACATAGTTCAGATACCACTCCAGCGTCTGCTTCTTGGAATACTTCTTATCGAACTCCAGCGCCTTGAAGATCTCCAGCACCTTCCGCTTCACTGTCACATCGTCATACTGGGTCAGATTTTTGATCAGCTGCTGGGTGATGGTGGAGCCGCCCTGGGTCCTGCCGCCGGTAAAGGTGGTGATGGCGCTCTTTGCCGTCCGGAGCCAATCCACACCGTTGTGCTCATAGAACCGGCGGTCCTCAATGGCCACCAGGGCGTTGATCAGGTTCTGGGGCAGCTCGTCATAGGTGATCAGCACCCGGTTCTGATCCCCGTGGAGGGTCTCGTATTCCACTTCTTCCCCGGTCACGGGGTCGATGTAATAAATGGTGCTGGACAGGTTCATGGGGTAATCCGCCACGTCCATGTCCGACTGAGGCAGGATCACGTTCTTGATGTAGACCGCTCCAAAACAGGCCATAAAGGCACAGGTGATGATCCCCACCAGGAACAGCGTTCCCAGCGCCCTCAATATCCCAAGGGCAATATTTCTCTTCCGGCGGCGACGGCGTTTCTTGGGTGCCGGGGTCCCCGCAGCCCGCTCTTGGGACTGCCTCGCAGGCTGTTCAGCCATATAAAATACCTCCTTTTCAGGGGTGCTTTGGTAAGATTGGTATAAAAAGACTTATACATTATACCACGCTTGGCCATTTTGTCCACACCAAATATTTACAATTTTATCCACCCCTTTGGTCTGTCGGCAAAAATTTCGCTCTTCCCCACCTTGCTTTTTCCCGGTATCCGGGGTACAATAGACCTGCCAAAACAAACCAAGAAGGAGGCCAGGACATGAGCGAGGAATTTGGTCCCGACTTCATCTCTGTTACTGACGAGGACGGAAATGAATTTGAACTGGAGCATGTGGACACCATAGAGTACAAGGGGCAGGTCTACATGGCCTTCTTCCCTGCCGACACCACGGAGGAAGGCGCTGATGAGGAGGAAGAGACCGGCCTTATCATCCTGAAGGCCGTGGATGTAAACGGCGAGGAGCAGCTTTCCACCCTGGACACCGAGGAGGAGCTGGAGGAGGTCTACGACCGGTTTATGGAGGTTCTCTTCCAGGAGGAGGATGAGGAAGCTCCCCAGTCTTGAGCGTTTCTCCCTGCCTGGTTCGTGATGGGCCCTTTTAAACCCACATTTATGAAACGGGACGCTGACTCACGCTGCGGTTTGCAGACCTCCCGGCCCCAGGCCGGACGTTGGGAGCAATAAAGCGGCGCGGAGGCGACCCACCTGCCGGAGACGTGCAGGTTTTAATTGGGTCCACACGGCTATGGCGGGGGTTCTTCTTTTTCTAAAACCGCCCTTTCCGGCGGTTTTTTCTTGTTTTCGCCGCTTTGGGACTTGAAAGCGGCGGCGCTTTCTTGTATAATAACAAAATGCGTCGAGCGTTTCCACATCCTGGTACGCCTGACAGGCAGGTATTAAATTGAGAGGACTGAACTTTGCATGAGCGCATCGAATAAGAAGCAGCAGCGGAAGGCCGCCATGGCGGAGGGCCTGACCCAGCGTCAATTGAAGGAGCAGGCTGAGGCCGCGGCCGCCAAGAGAAAGAAAACCGCCTATACCGTTGTGGGCGTAGTTTGTGCCGTGGCCGCAGTGGCCCTGCTGGTCTGGAACAACTTTGGCTCCTGGACAGAGCGCAGCCACCAGAACGCCGTGGCTGCCACTGTCGGCGGCGTGGATTACACGGTGGCCGACCTGGCGTACTACTACGCCGGGGCCATGAACACGGAGGCCTCCATGTACCAGTACTATTCTCAGTTAGGCATCTCCTCCCCCTATAACCCCTATGCCGACGCGGGGGCCCAGTGGCAGGACGAAGCCAACGGCGTCACCTACGCCGACTACTTCCGGCAGGAGGCCTTGGACTCCCTGCAGCAGACCGCCGCCATCTGCGCCGCCGCCAAGGCCGAGGGTTACACCCTCTCCGAGGCCGGCCAGCAGCAGATCACCGACCAGCTGGCCCAGATCGATGTGGTCTGCGCTCAGAACGGCCTGACCCGGGGCGCCTACTTCTCCCAGGTCTACGGCATCAGCGAGAAGGTCTTTGTCCGCAACTACACCAACGACGTCCTTGCTGACGAGTACGCCACCTACCACAATGACAGCATTACCTATACCGACGCGGACCTCCAAGCCTATTACAAGGAGGATCCCGACAACCTGGACAGCTACGACTACCGGAGCTTCTTCATCAGCGGCGATGCGGCCGACCCCACCGATGAGAACGGCGAGCCCCTGGTGGACGCCGACGGCAACACCATCACCGCCAGCGATGAGGAAAAGACCGCCGCCATGGAGGCCGCCAAGGCAGCCGCCGCCGAGGCCGTGGCCGCCATCGAGGCCTCCGAGGACCGGGAGGCCGCCTTCATCGCCGCCGCCCCCCAATATGTCTCCGAGACCGTGCGGGACGCCTACTCCTCCCCCGAGTATTCCCTCAGCGAGGGCGTCCTGGGCAACAACCTGACCCGTAGCAGCTCCGCCATCGCCACCTGGCTCATGGACAGCGGCCGGAAAAGCGGCGATGTGACCGCCATTGAGTCCACCAATTCCACTTCCGGCAACGGCTATTTCGTTGTCATGTTCCTGGACCGGTACCTGGACGAGGACAACTCCGTAAATATCCGCCACATCCTCATTAAGGCCGAGACCACCGAGGAGGACCAGCTGGACGACAACCAGCAGCCCATCCCCTCTCAGGAGGCCTTGGACGCTGCCAAGGAAAAGGCCCAGGCCCTTATGGACGAGTGGCAGGCGGGAGATAAGACCGCCGAGAGCTTCGGCATCCTGGCCAACGCCAACTCCGACGATCCCGGCTCCAACACAAAGGGCGGCCGGTACGCCTATGTCAACGAGGGCGATATGTTTGCCGGCTTCAACGACTGGATCTTTGATCCCGCCCGCAAGAGCGGCGATGTGGGCCTGGTGGAAAATCCCCAGAGCGGCCAGCAGGGCTGGCACGTGGTTTACTTTGAGGGCACCGACGGCAGCTGGAAGGATGTGGCTGAGACTGCCAAGGCCAACGCCGACCAGAGTGCCTGGCTCACCTCTGTCACCGAGGGCGTAGAGGCTGTGGCCACCGACGGCATGCAGTATGTCGGCTCCGCCAACACCGCCGTCCCCACCACTCCCGAGCCCAGCGAGTCTGTGGAGCCCACTGAGTCTCCCGAGGCTTGACCGATATTCTGTTAAAGGGCCCCGCAGAGAACAGCTCTGCGGGGCCCTTTTTCAAAAGGAGATGTTTGTATGGATGAAGCCTTTTTGCGGACCGAAATGCTCTTGGGCCCGGCTGCCATGGATAAGCTGACCCGAAGTCATGTAGCCGTATTGGGCCTGGGGGGCGTGGGAAGCTGGTGCGCCGAGGCCCTGGCCCGCTCCGGGGTGGGGACCCTGACCCTGGCCGACTGTGACGAGGTGGGCCGATCCAATCTGAACCGGCAGCTGGAGGCCACCGTCGCCACCATCGGCCAGCCCAAAGCCCAAGCCATGGCAGAGCGGGTAACGCTGGTGGCTCCCCACTGTAAGGTCATCCCCCTTCCCTATCGTTACACCCCAGAGGACCGGGAGGTCTTTTTTGCCGGAAACTACGACTATATCGTCGATGCCATCGACCTGGTCTCCTGCAAGCTGGACCTGATCCAGACCGCACTCTCCCGGGGCCTCCCCATCGTCTCGGCCTTGGGCACCGGGAACAAGCTGGACCCCACCCGCTTCCAGATCACCGACATCTCCAAGACCCAGGGCTGCCCCCTGGCCCGGGTGATCCGCAAAGAGCTGCGCGGCCGGGGCATCCTCCACCACCGGGTCCTCTGGTCTGACGAGGAGCCCGTCAAGCCCGCCCCCTCTGGCGGCGAGGCCCCTCCCCCGGGCCGCCGGAGCATCCCGGGCAGCGTGGCCTGGGTCCCCTCCTGCGCCGGTCTTATGCTGGCGGGGGACGTGGTCCTCTCCCTCACAGAAAAAGAGCGGCTGCCTTAAAATATTGCGTATAACAAACCCACCTCCCGGCAAAATAACCGGGAGGTGGTCTTTTTATGGAAAAAATCAAACTCCGCGCCGCCGTGGCCGGCGGAGCCGCCGGGCTCGTCAACGGCTTTTTCGGTGGCGGCGGCGGAATGTTATTGGTCCCCCTGCTCTCCCGCTGGCTTGGACTGGGAGACCGCAGGGCCTTTGCCACCTCGGTGGCCGTCATCCTGCCCCTGTGCATCCTGTCCTCCGCCATCTACCTGTTCCGGGGCAGTCTGGAGCTGGCACCCGCCCTCCCCTACCTGATGGGCGGAGCTTTGGGCGGCCTTCTGGGCGGCAAGCTCTTCAAGGGGCTGAACATGGTCTGGCTCCGCCGGGGCTTTGCCCTGCTGATCCTTTACGCCGGAGTCCGCTCCGCCTTTTTTGCCTAATGGGGGCCGCCATCGCCGGGTTCGTCACCGGGATCCTCTCCGGTTTTGGCGTGGGAGGCGGTACGCTGCTCCTGATCTATATGACCGTTTTTACCGGACTTCCCCAGACCCTGGCCCAGGGGATCAACCTGCTCTACTTTCTCCCCACCGCCGCCCTGGCCTTGCCTGCCCACGTAAAAAACGGCTTCATCGAGCGCGGAGTCCTCCTCCCCGCCATCCTGTCCGGCCTTTTGGCCAGTGCCCTGGCCGCCTGGGCGGCCACCGGGCTGGATGTGGAGCTCCTCCACCGCTTCTTCGGCTATTTCCTCATCTATGTGGGCCTCTCAGAGCTATTTCGCAGACCCGCCTAAGCTTCACAGCGCCGTGCTCAGCCGGCACCCGGTAAGCCCTTCAAACCGCTCTGCCGCCTCTGGCATTGTCAGAAAAACACGGTAAAGCCCTGATAGTTGTTCCACATGGCGTAATACCGCTTAGGATTTTCCTCCCGTTCCAGGATGCCGTTTACCTTTTCCAGGACCGAGCAGTCTATCCCGTCGTACTGGGCCCGGGCCTCGCTGGTACAGGGCCGTCCGCCGTAATGCAGAAAGATCAAAAAGCTCCCGTCTCCCCGCTCCCAGTCCACCCTGCTGTCATCCTGCTCCACCTCCGTAATGAACACTTCTCCCTCGGAAATGGACAGCAGTCCCCGGAAATAAGTCGGGGGACAGCGTCCCGATATCGTAGACCTCCGTATCCAGGGCGCAGACTTGGTGGGATAAGGGGCGCCAAACCCCTGTCTCCAGATCAAAATCCCCCATCCCAATGAGCCCCAGCAGATCCGCGTAGCCGCAGTTCTCCCCCTCCTGCTCCTCCAGCCGCTCCAATACCTCCTGGGAAAAGAAAAAGCCCAGCTTCTCCAGCACCTTTAGCTTGGCCATAAGAGGGACATCCCGCCCAGCCTGATGTTGAGTCTCAAAGATGGAATCTAATATCCCGGAGACCTCCTGCGCCTCCTCCGGCTCTCTTTGGGGGCCGCCGAAGATCTCTACATTCTCCCATCAGTCCAAGGTCCCCTCCAGACGTTTCCGGGTCAGGTAGCCCTCCAGGATCAGGCTGGCCGCCACCGCGTCCACATTTTTTTTGTGCGCCTTCATCCTCTTTCCGCTCTCATGGAGGATAGCGTGGGCCTCAATGGTGGTCCGCCGCTCATCCCAAAGGTGGACAGGCAGACCGGTGGCCGTCTCCCGCTGCCGGGCAAACCCGCGGTACAGCTCGGCTCTGGGCCCCTCGCTGCCGTCCATGTTCCGGGGAAAGCCCATCACCAGCTCCTCCACACCTTTCTCCTTCACCAGCCGCGCCACCTCCGCCGCCACCACTTCCGCCTTTCGGCTCTGGATAACGGTGGTGTAGCCTGCCAGCAGTCCTGTAGTGTCAGAGACGGCGACGCCCGTTCGGGCGTCGCCGTAGTCGATTGCCATGATCCGCATCGTTACACTCCGGTATCCAGCGCGGAATCCAGAACGTCGGCATAGACGCCGTAGGGCATGGCGCCCACCTTCCGGTCCAGCTCCTGGCCGTTCTTCAGGAACAGCACGGTAGGCACGCCCATGATCCCATAGCGCTGAGCCAGCTCGGGGCACTGGTCGATGTCCACCTTGCCGATGGTCACCCCCTGGTCTCCATACTCCTCCGCAAGCTGCTCCACCACCGGGCCCAGAGTCTGGCAGTGTCCGCACCAGACGGCGCCAAAGTCCGCCATCACCAAACGGCCGCTGTTCAACGCCTCGTCAAAGCTCTTCGCATCAAAATGAGTCAACTCCATGCTTCGCACATCCTTTCAACATTTTGCTTAGTTTATTCCTCTCTGGGGCAAATATGCAGGCGCCCCCTTACTCCTTCGACGGAAACAGGATCTTTAAGATCCCCTCCACTCGTTCATCCGCCAAAGAGTAATAGACCTCATTCCCCGACCGCTCCGCCGTCACGATCCCCGCCGCCCGCAGCCGGGTCAGCTGCTGGGAGATACAGGGCTGGGACTGGCCGGTATGGGTGGCCATACAGCCCACGTTGCGGCAACCGTATGTCATCAGCCCCCGAACGATCTGGAGCCGGACCGGATGAGCCAGAGCCTTCAAGAGCTCTGCCTGCTCCTGATATTTCTCTTGCATGTTCTCACCTCTTTTATCATTATATTCAAATATTGCAATTTTGTCAACACTTTTCTTTTGGAAAAAAATCTGCTACAATAGGGACAATTTTATAGACGGAAGGAGCCTCTCTATGAGCGGACCCCTGGTAAGCCTGATCGTACCCGTTTACAATGTAGCCCCCTATCTAAAGCAGTGCCTTACCTCTATTCAGGAGCAAGTCTACCGGGAATTGGAGGTCCTTTTGGTCAACGACGGCAGCACCGACTCTTCCCCTGATATCTGCTGCGGCTACCAGCGCTCCGACAGCCGGTTCCGGCTCATCGACAAGCCCAACTCCGGGGTCTCAGACAGCCGAAACCTGGCCATGGACCAGGCTGCCGGAAAATACCTCCAATTTATCGATGGCGACGACTGGCTCACCCCGGACGCTGTCGAAACCTTTGTCCACACGGCGGAAGCCACCGGCAGCGACCTGGTCATCAGCCATTTTTACCGGGTGGCCGGCGACCGCGTAGCCCGCCAGGGCCACATCAAACGGGAGGCCCTCCTCACCCGCCGGGAATTTGCCGAGGAGATGATGAAAGCCCCCGCGAATTACTACTACGGCGTTCTCTGGAACAAGTTCTTCCGCCGCTCTGTCATAGAGGCCAATCACCTTCGCTGCCCTACCGATGTAGACTGGTGCGAGGATTTTCTGTTCAATCTGAATTACATCGAGCACACCCGCCTCATCGCTGCCGTACCCAAGCCACTCTATTACTACCGCAAGCGGACCGACAGCCTGGTCAATACCCAGGCCAACCTCCGCACTGCCATCGCCACCAAGCGGATGACTTTCGAATACTACAAGGAACTCTACCAAAAGCTGGATCTCTATGAGGAGCAAAAGGCCAATATTTACCGCTATTTCCTCTCCGCCGCCGTAGACGGCACCGTAAGTCCCCTCTCCCCAAAGCTGGACCAAATCCCACTGGCCGCTCGGCAGAACGATCCCCGGCTTTTCAAATAAATCAGGTCGGCGCAAAAATCACCAGTTTCATTTCATTTTCTCCAATGCATGAAATACCTGCCGGTATCTGTCCCTGTTCTCCGCTTTGCACACACAGTAGTAGGTCGCCTCCGCCTGCGCGTCGATAACGGGGATCACCACCCGATTTGGGGGAGCGCCGTCCCGCTCCATATGGGCATCCGTGATAAAAGAGGGAAACGCTCCTGTTTCCGACACTTCTCCGAAAGCGTCCCATTCGTTCATCATAAGAAAGTGGGCATTTGGCAGCTTTTCCCGGCAGGAATTGTGCCAGAAGCCAATATCCGTATAAAGGAGCAGGTTTTGCCCATCAATGTCCGCCGGGGTAAGTCCCTTTCGGCTTGCCAAAGGATGCGCCAGCGGGACCGAGAGAAGCAGACGTTCTTTTCGGAATGGCCACCCATATAGGTCGGTATCCAGGGGACTATAAGTAACAATAAGCTGGTAAACCCCTCTATGCAGGCTAATGATCAGTTCCTCGTCTACGCTTTTCATCTCGGTGGAAACGGTCATCTGAGGATAGCGCCGGGCAAGCAGCGGCGATAGATCCCAAAGCGGCACTGGAGCGCAGACGCCCAAAGAGATCGTCAGCCATGACGGCCCCAACTTTATCAAAACGCTCCACGGGTTAAAAGTCCACGACTAACACAAGCAAACAGGCAAAACA
>CATJWI010000100.1 GCA_949744075.1 uncultured Eubacteriales bacterium
AATACGGCGTGGCCGCCCACTGGAAGTATAAGCAGGGCATGGCCAATAATAAGCTGGGCACCGAAGAGGCCTTCGAGTGGGTCCGCAAGCTGCTGGAGAGTCAGCAGGATGCCGACCCGGACGAATTTGTCCGCACCTTGAAGGTGGATATGTTTGCAGATGAGGTCTTTGTCTTTACCCCACAGGGGGATGTGAAGAGCCTACCCGCCGGGGCCACCCCCATCGACTTTGCCTACTCCATCCACTCCGCCGTGGGCAACAAGATGACGGGGGCCAAGATCAACGGCCGCATCGTGCCCTTTGAGACCCAGCTGAAAAGCGGGGATATCGTGGAGGTCATCACCTCCAAGACCGCCCACGGCCCCAGCCGGGACTGGCTGAAGCTCTGTAAGTCCAACGAGGCCAGGAACAAGATACGGCAGTGGTTCAAGAAGGAGCGCCGGGAGGAGAACATCGCCACCGGCCGCGCCGCCTTCGAGTCGGAGCTGAAGCACCAGGGCCTGACCCTGGCGGAGGTCACGGCGGAGGAGGTGCTGCCGGCGGTGCTGAAAAAGTCCCGGTTCGGCAGCCTGGACGAGCTCTACAACGCCATCGGCTACGGGGGCGTGTCGGCGGTGAAGGCGGTGGCCCGGGTCCGGGATGAGCTGATCCGCCTGGACAAGGCCGCCGCCGAGAAGCTGGCGGCGGAGAAGCTGGCCGCCGGGGGCAGCCAGGTCATCATGCCCGCCTCGGCCGCCAATACGGCGGCCGCCCTGAAGCCACAGGGACCCAAGCGGTCTCAGTCGGGCATCATCGTGGAGGGGCTGGATAATTGCCTGGTGAAGTTCGCCAAGTGTTGCAGCCCCGTGCCCGGGGACCCGGTGGTGGGCTTCATCACCCGGGGCTTTGGGGTATCGGTCCACCGGGCGGACTGCCCCAACGCCCAGGTGGAGGTCCGCAAGCCCGACGAGGCGGGGCGGTGGATCAAGGTGGACTGGGTGGAGAGCGAGCTGCCCGGCTACCGCACCTCCCTGGAGCTCTCGGCCAAGGACCGGGACGGGCTGACCCTGGACGTGGCCATGGCCCTGTCGGCGGCCAAGGTGAAGGTCACCGGCCTCACCGCCCGCTCCATGCCTGACGGCTACGCTGTCATCTCGGTGATGGTGGAGGTCAAGGACCGGGCTGAGCTCACCAACGTGATGAACAAGCTGGGACAGATCCAGAGCGTATATCAGGTGAAGAGAAGCATTGGGTAACATTTACTCCAGCCAAGGAGGCGCTTATGATATGAAGGACCAACCGTTCGTCCCCCTCCTGCTGGGGGCCGATATCAACGTCTACTCTATGGCCCGGGCCTTTCACGAGGCCTATGGGATCAAGACCGTGGCCTACGGCATGTACCCCTCGGGGCCCTGCTATGGCAGTTCCATCATTGACTACCGGGTGAGCCAGAATAACGACCGGCCCGAGACGGTGCTGGAGAATGTGGGCCATGTCTCCGCCCAGTTCCCGGACAAGACTATTCTGCTGCTGGGCTGCGGGGATAATTACCTCACCGCCATCTCCGCCAACCTGGGGAAGTATCCGGAGAATGTGGTGGCCCCCTATGTGCCTCTGGAGCAGATGGAGGGGCTCATTCACAAGGAGCGGTTTTACGGCCTTTGCGAACAATACGGCATCGACCACCCGGCCACCTTCGTCTACAAGAAGGAGATGGGCCACGATTTCGACCTGCCCTTTGACGGACCCTACGCCGTGAAGCCCGCCGAATCGGCCACCTATTGGGACCACCCCTTCGACACCCAGAAGAAGGCCTATATCCTGAAGACCCGGGAGGAGGTGGACCGGGTCATCGACGATATCTATGGCCACGGTTACGAGGACTCCCTCATCATCCAGGACTTTATCCCCGGCGGGGACGAGAACATGCGGGTGCTCACCTGTTATTCAGGGGAGGACGGCAAGGTGCGGCTCATGTGCCTGGGCCACGTGCTCCTGGAGGAGCACACCCGCCACGGCATCGGCAACCACGCCGTCATCATCACCGAGCCCGGGGGGGAGCTTTACGACACCTTCCGCCGCTTTCTGGAGGGGGAGCATTTCGTGGGTTTCTCCAACTTCGACATCAAGTTCGACCCCCGGGACGGGAAGTACAAGGCCTTCGAGATCAACTGCCGCCAAGGCCGGAGCAACTACTATGTCACCGGGGCGGGCTACAACCTGGCCAAGGTCCTGGTGGAGGACCGGGTGGAGCACAAGAGCCAGGTCCAGCCGGTGCTGACCCAGAACCGCCACCTGTGGATGGCCATCCCGCGGAGGGTGGCCTACGACTATATCCCCAGGCGGTTCCATGAGGAGATGAGGGCCCTGGAAAAGGCGGGGGCCTATGGGAACCCCCTGTGGTACCATGGCGACAAGGCCCTGCTCCACAAACTGCGGGTGTGGCGGATCCAGAGGCGGCAGTTTGGGTGGTACGCGTCCAGCATGGAAAAGCCAAAGGACTGATCCGGGGTCCTGTAGGGGGGCGGCCCACCGCCGCCCGGCTCCGGTGTGGAACCACCCGGAGGGCCGCCGTGGGCGGCGGCCCCTACTTTGTGATGGGGGGCGCTATTCATGAAAACGGGAAAACTCGGCGTCATCGGCGGTATGGGCCCCCAGGCCACCATCCAGTTTTACCAGCGGATCGTGGACCGGACCGAGGCCCAGAGCGACCAGGAGCATTTGCCCATGCTCCTTTTGAACGACACCCAGATGCCCGACCGCACCGCCGCCCTTTTGCTGGGGGAGACCGGGCCGGTGCGGGCGCGGCTGCTCTCCGACGCCAAGATGCTGGAAGAGTGGGGGGCCACCGCCATCGCCGTGGCCTGCAACACCGCCCACGCCTTTCTGCCTGAGGTGGAAAAAGAGCTGAAGATCCCCATCGTCAACATGGTCACCGAGGCCGCCGGGCAGCTGAAGGCCCTGGGGGCCAAGCGGGTGGCCGTTTTGGCCACCGACGGCACCATTGGGCTGGGTCTTTACCACAAAGCCCTGGAGGGCCAGGGCATAGAGGCCGTTTCCCCCGGAGCGGAGGTCCAGCGGCTGGTGATGGACCTCATCTACGGGCAGATCAAAAAAGGGGGGCGGGGAGACCCGGAGACCTTCGCCGCCATCGACGAAGAGGTCCGCCGGCTGAGCTGCGGCCACGCCCTGCTGGCCTGTACAGAGCTGTCCAGCTACAAGGATTGGCATTCCCTGCCTGCCTACTACGTGGACGCTATGGATGCGCTGGTGGACCGCTGCATCCGTGTGTGCGGATACCGGATCAGGGAAAAGGGATAGTGCCGCCGGACACTGCAAATGTTAACGTTTCATTCCTTTTGAATGGAGGCGACTTTCATGCTCCGTCCCCGCTTGCCTTTAGGAGAATATTACCAGCTCTTGCAGCGCGCCGGCCTGTTGGCGGGCGGGGCTGTGGGGGCCGACTTGACCCGGCTGGTGGAGGCGGTGACCTGCGACTCCCGGTCCGCCGTGCCCGGGAGTCTCTTTCTCTGCAAGGGGGCGGCTTTCAAGGAGGAGTATCTGGCCCAGGCGTTGGGGCAGGGGGCCTTTGCCTATGTGAGCGAGGTGCCCTACAAAAACCAGCCCGCCCCCTGCATCCGGGTCACCGATATCCGCTCCGCCATGGGGCTGCTGGCCGACGCGGCCTGGGGCCACCCCTCGGGGGAGGTGGCCGTCATCGGCATTACGGGCACCAAGGGGAAGACCACTACCGCCTATTTCCTCAAGTCCATTCTGGACTGCTGGCGGGAGAAGCAGGGGCTCCACCCGGTGGGGCTGCTGTCCACCATCGTCACTGACGACGGCGCCCAGCGGCGGCCCGCCGTCCTCACCACCCCGGAGCCCCTGGACCTCCAGCGGCATTTGTGGAACGCGGCCAACGCCGGGTGCGGGTATGTGGTGATGGAGTGCTCCTCCCAGGCCCTGAAATACGGCCGGATGACTGGGGTGGAGCTGGACACCGCCGTCTTTCTCAATCTGGGAGAGGACCACATCAGCCCCAAGGAGCACCCTACCTTAGAGGACTATTTTCAGTCCAAGCTGAAAATTTTTGACCGGGCCCGGCGGGCGGTGGTGAACCTGGACAGTGACCGGGCGCCTCAGATCCTGGCCGCGGCGGGGAAGTGCGGAGAGGTCACCTCCTATGCCCTGGACGCCCCCAATGGCGCCCTGAAAGGGCGGGTCACCGGCCCTGTTCAGGGGGGGATGACCTTTGCCGCTCCCTACGGCGGGGCTCTGGCCCAGTTCACCATTCCCCTTGCCGGCCGCTTCAATGTGTCCAACGCCCTGGCCGCCCTGGGGGTCTGCCAGTACCTGGGGGTCCCCCTGGACGCGGTCCAGCGGGGGCTGGCCCAGGCCCGGGTGCCCGGGCGGATGGAGACCTATGCCGCCGGGGGAAAGACGGTGATCGTGGACTACGCCCACAACGGCATGGCCCTGGAGGCCCTGCTGCGTTCGGTCCGGGAGGACCACCCCGGGGCTCCGGTGACGGTGGTCTTCGGCTGCACCGGGGGCAAGGGGCTGGACCGCCGGGAGGGCATGGGAAAGGCCGCGGGGCGGTACGCCGACCATATCATCCTCACCGAGGACGACCCGGGTCCTGAGGAGGTGGAGGATATCTGCGCCGAGATCGGGGGCTATATCACCCCCTTTGGCAAGACCTATACTGTTATCCCCGACCGGGAGACGGCGATCCGTTCCGCCATCGGTACCGCTCCCGCCGGGGCAGTAGTGGTGCTGGCGGGCAAGGGCAGCGAGATGGAGCAAAAGCGGAAAAACGGCCCCGAGCCCTGCGTGCCCGACGGGATGCTGGCCCAAAAGTATCTGCGGGAATGAGGGGGAGGGCCTGAGATGGAACGGATGGAACAGCCCAAGCGCCGCTCCCCTCTGCGCTCCCGGCTGGGAAGCCTCTGGTATGGGGGGGCTGCGGCGGCTGCTGTGGATCAAAATGGCCCCCTCCTTTACCCGGGAGCGGAGCGGGGAGGAGCTGCCCTGGGGCCAGACGGAGCACGCCACCCCCTATTGGCGGTGCATCGGCAACCCCTGCCGCAGACGGGGGTTCGTGGAGGGTATGGTGCTGCGCGGCGGCAGGGTGTGCTCCGGCGTGGGGGGCGGGCTGTGCCAGATGTCCAACCTCATCTGCTGGATGGCCCTACATACTCCCCTGACGGTGGTGGTGCGGCACCACCACGGCTATGACGTGTTTCCCGACGCCGGCCGGACCCAGCCCTTCGGCAGCGGGGCCACCTGAGCCTATCCCCACGCCGACCTGATGCTCCGCAACGACACCTCCGAGACCTTCCAGCTCCGCATCCGGGTGGGGGACACCCATTTTGAGGGGGCCATTTGGGGAGAGACGGAGCCCGCCTTCCGCTATGAGGCCGTGGAGCGGGAGGCCGAGATGCGGGGGGAGTACTGGGGCGGCTATACCCGGCACAACCGGCTGGTACGGCAGGTATTCAGCCGGGAGGGGGAGCTGTTGTGGGAGGAGCAGGTGGCGGAAAATCACGCCATCATGATGTATTCCCCCTTTTTGGAGGGAAAGTAGGGGCGGGTCTGGGACCCGCCCCATTGATCGGAAAGGAGGCGGTGGCCTTGACCGAAGAAAAAATGCTGATGACCCAGGGACCCATCGCGCCCATCCTGCTGCGGTTTGCCTTTCCCCTTTTCCTGGGGAATCTGTTCCAGCAGCTCTACAATACGGTGGACTCCCTGGTGGTGGGCAATTTCTGCGGGGATGCGGCCCTGGCGGCGGTGAGCTCCTCAGGGAGCCTGTGCCATCTGCTCATCGGATTTTTCCAGGGGGTGTTCATGGGGGCCAGCGTTATCATTTCCCAGCGCTGGGGCGGCCGGGACAAGGAGGGGGCGGAGACGGCGGTCCATACCACTATCCTCTTTTCCCTGTTCGCCGGGGTGCTGCTGTCGGTGTTCGGGGTGCTGTTCACCCCCGCCATCCTGCGGTGGATGGGTACGCCGGAGAACGTGATGCCCAGCTCGGTGGAATATTTCCGGGTCTGGTGCGCGGGGCTGTTGGGCCTGGTGCTCTACAATACGGCCACGGGCATTTTCCAGGCCCTGGGGGACAGCCGGCACCCCCTCTATTACCTGATGACCGCCGCCGGGGCCAATGTGGTGCTGGACCTGCTGTTCGTGGCGGTGCTGGACATGGGGGTCCAGGGGGCGGCCCTGGCTACCATCATCGGCCAGGCCCTCAGCGCGGTGCTGGCCTTCGGCCACCTGATGAGCGGCCGGTTCGTCATCCGGGTCCGCCGGGACGGGCTCCGGGCGGACCGGGGCGTGGTGGGGCAGATCTTCCGCATCGGCCTGCCCAGCGGGGTGCAGAACAGCGTCATCGGCATCGCCAACGTGGTGGTCCAGGCCAACATCAACGCCTTTGGGGACCAGGCCATGGCGGGATGTGGGTGCTATTTCAAGGTGGAGGGCTTTGTCTTTCTGCCCATCACCTGCCTGACCATGGCCGTCACCACCTTTGTGGGCCAAAACATGGGCGCCCGGGAGCATGAGCGGGTGCGGCAGGGGGCCAGGATCGGGACCCTAATGACGGTGGGCTTTTCCGAGGCCATCGGGGTGGTTTTCTTCCTGGCCGCCCCCTTTCTCATCGGGTTGTTCAGCCCCTCTCCGGAGGTGGTGGCCTTCGGGGTCCGCCAGGCCCGGACCGAGGCGCTGTTTTACTGCTGCCTGGGCTTTACCCACGCGGCCACCTCCATCCTGCGGGGGATGGGGCGGTCGGTATTCCCCATGGTGGTGATGCTGGCGGTGTGGTGCCTGTTCCGAATCAGTTATATCACAGTAATGGTGGGGCTGTTTCAGGATATTTTCGTGGTGTTTACGGCCTATCCGCTGACCTGGGGGATCACGTCGGTGCTGTTTGGGATCGCCCTTTGGAGGCTGAGGGGGAGGAGTGGGTAGGATACGGGGCAGGATGTTGAGTTTATTCGTAGGGGCCGGTATCCTTGACGGGGTGTCAGGGATGCCGGCCCCTACAAAAACCAGATGGTTTTGTGAAAGGTAGGATCCGATCAAAATACAATATGGAGCTTACCCTACTTCGCCACCGCCGCGAACTCCGCCCCTACAAAGGCCGCCAGGTCTTGGGGGGAGAGGGTCACCTGCCTGCCCACCTTTCCGGCGGATACGGTCATCTCGGCCAGGCCCTCCGCCGAGGCGTCGATCACTGTCGGAAACCGTTTTTTCATGCCGATGGGGGAGCACCCACCGTGGACGTAGCCCGTCAAGGGCAGCAGCTGGGCCTGCTTGATCATCTCGATGGATTTTTCCCCCGCCGCCTTGGCCGCCGCCTTCAGGTCCAGCTCCTTCTCCACCGGGATGACGAAGACGTGGTTTTTCTTAGAGGTCCCCACCGTCACCAGCGTCTTGAAGCAGGTCTCAGGGGCCACCCCCAGCCGCCGGGCGGCTGTTACCCCGTCCAGGGCCCCGTCGGACACGTCGTATTGGTGGGGGACATAGGCCACCTTTTTCTGGTCCAGCAGCCGCATCACATTGGTTTTTTCCTCTGCCATCGTTGAAACACTCCTCGAATCGTGATATGATGCTGACATATTATAGACCATAGAAGGGAGAAATTCAAATATGAAATGGGATGTAACACCCTACCGCGATACCGTTATGGACTACGCCAGGACCCTCCTGGCCCAGGACAGCCCCAGCGGCTTCACCCAGCGGGCGGTGGATGCCGCCGAGGCCCTGGCCAAGGATCTGGGCTACGCCACCCGCCGGAGCCGGAAGGGGAACCTGACCATCCTCGCCCCCGGCCGGGATCATGCCAAAAAGGTGGGCCTCTGCGCCCACGTGGACACCCTGGGCCTCATGGTCCGCTCCGTCACCGCCGAGGGCCGGCTCCTCATCACCCCCATCGGCGGTCCCCTGCTGCCTACCCTGGACGGGGAGTACTGCCGCATCTACACCCGGGACGGCCGGGTCTACACCGGCACCGTCCTCTCCCTCTCTCCCGCGGCCCACGTGGAGGACGACGCCCGCACCCGGCCCCGGGACGAGAAAAACATGGCGGTGCGCATTGACGAGGTGGTCTACTCCAAGGAGGACGTCCAGGCCCTGGGCATTGAAGTGGGGGACTATGTCTGCTACGACCCCAAGACGGAGGTGACCCCCTCGGGCTTCATCAAGTCCCGGTTCCTGGATGACAAGATCAGCGCCGCCTGTATCCTCGCCGCCCTCAAGCTGATGAAGGACAAGGGCCAGAAGCCCAGATACGATGTCGAGGCCACCTTCACCGTCTACGAGGAGGTGGGCCACGGGGGCGCCACCTTCTCCCCAGACCTCAGTGAGCTACTGGCGGTGGACATGGGCTGCATCGGGGAGGAGCTCACCTGCACTGAGGAGCAGGTCTCCATCTGCGCCAAGGATTCGGCGGGGCCATACGACTACTGCCTGGTCTCCCGGCTGGTGGCCCTGGCCAAGGAGAACGGGGTGGACTACGCCCTGGATGTGTACCCCCATTACTCCTCTGACGCCGCCGTGGCCTGGAAGGCGGGGGGAGATATCCCCGCCGCCCTCATCGGCACCGGGGTCCACGCCTCCCACGGCATGGAGCGGACCCACTGGAACGGGCTGAAGGCCACTATGGAGCTCATCGGGCTCTATCTGGAGAGTGGAGAGTGAAGAGTGGAGATATTCCACAGAGATAGAGAGGGGGATTTTTTGATGGGGAATACAGAAACCAAGGTCAAGCGGCCCATCCAGTTGAAATTCACCCTGCCCCTGCTGGGGGTCCTGGCCGCTCTGGTTTTGCTTCTGTTCTTCCGCTTCGGCGGCAAGAACGCCGGCCCCGCTGTGACCAGCGATCTGCTGGGTCAGCAGCTCCAGGCGGTCCAGGACCTGGTGTCGGTGGAGTACCACTACACCAACATGGGAAAGTTTGAGGACCAGACCGATTTCTACGGCTGGAAGGTCCCCTTCACCACCAAGCGGTTCATCGTCTCTTACGACGGGGTCATCCTGGCGGGGGTGGACCTGACCAAAGCCCGGGTGGAGGTGGACCAGCAGGCCAGGCGGATCACCGTGGCCCTGCCCCCCAGCCAGATCCTCTCCCACCAGATCCCCGAGGACAGTCTCCAGGTCTTCGACGAGACCCGGAACATCTTCAACCCCATCACCATTGAGGATTACACCGGCTTCACCAGGGAGCAGAAGGGGGTGGTGGAGGAAAAGGCCCTTCAAAACGGCCTGCTCACCGCCGCCGACGAAAAGGCGGCCCAGGCGGTAGAGGAGCTGCTGGGGCTCATGGCGGAGGGGTACAGCATAGAAGTGAAACGGGAAGAATGAAAAAGAGGGCCGCGCGGCACCATGTACCGCGCGGTCCTTTTTTGCACCGTTTCCCGATTACTGCTTCCTTTCCGCCAGAACGTTGCCGGAAAACGCCGGGTCTGCCGTGATCTCCACGTCCTCCGCGTCAGGATCGGTGAAGAAGACCACGTTGCCGTCTGCGGGCTCCCCGGCCTCCGGGTCCTGACTCGCCTCGGGCTGTGCCCAGAACATGCCGCCCACCAGGTCCTGGACCTTCTGGGCGTCGGCTTTGGCCGGGTCCAGGGGCAGGGAAAAGAGGACGCTCTCTCCCTTGGCCGTAATGTCCCCGGTGGCCTCATCGAAGCTGAACAGCTCGGCGCTGGGGGGAGTGTGGGTGCCGGGGTACACCGCCAGGTAGACGGCGTGGTCGGCGAATGGCTCCACATTGTCGCACTCGAAAAGATAGTAGAGGGTGCCATCCTGGGCGAAGGTGGTAGTGCCGCCCCCCAGGGTCCAGGCGTTGAGCTGCCAAGGGGCATAGCCCTCCACCAGGGGGCTCACCGTCAGTTCGGGCACGTCCTCCTCAATGGCGGTGCCATCGGTCCGGGCGTAGGCCAGCACGGCGTAAGTCTTGTCCCGGGGGACGCCGTTTTCCAGGCCCTCCACCCGGCTCAGCCCCTCTCCGCTGACCAGGCCCATCAGGGTCACGTCATAGTCCCCCACCGTTTTGCTCTCGTTCACCGTCACCGCACCATTGCTCTCAAAGGCGGCGGCCAGGGCCTCATTTCCCGCATGCTGGGCCACGTCCTGGGGCCGCAGCATCACCACCGCGGCCGCGGCGGTCACTGTCAGGGCGGCAGCCAGTACGGCGGCCACCAATCCGGTCTTCAAGGGTCGGTTTTTCATGGTTTTTTGCTCCTTTTCCTGGGCCAGGGCGGTCAGGCGCGCCATCGTCCTGGCCTGGAAGTCGGGGCAAAAGACCACCGCGTCCACTTCCCGGCGATATTCCTCTCGGTTCATGCCTCTTCCTCCTTTAGCAAATTCCGCAGGCGCTCCCGCCCGCGGGCCAGCCGCGTCCCCACCGTGGGGACGGGCAGCGCCAGCAGCCTGGCGATCTCTTTGATGGAATAGCCCTCGTAGTAATAGAGATGGATCACAGCGCTGTAAGCTTCGGGCAAAGAGCGGACAGCGGAGAGGAGAGGGCCGTAATCGGGGGCCTCCGCGGCGGCCTTGGCCGCCTCCTCCAGGGGCACGTCGTCACGCCGCCCCCGGCGCAGGTCGCTGGCCCGGTTGAGGGTGGCCCGCAAAAGCCAGGCCTTCTCATGCTCCCCGTCCCGGAAACGGGGGTGGTAGGTCAGCAGCCGGAGGAACACGTCCTGGACCACATCCTCCGCGTCGGCAGGGGACGGCGCCCGTGTCAGGGCAGCCCGGAGGAGCATTGGGCTATAGGTATCCACCACCCGGTGAAGGTCCTGTTCCAGCTCGTGTTGGGTCACGGTCTTCATCTCCTTTCACCTATAACACGTTTGAAACGAGGGAAATTTTTCAGGGGGCAAAAAATTTCAGGAGAAAGAAGGGCGGCGTTGTATCCACTACAACGCCGCCCCTCTATCACTCACTCTTTCCGCTTTAGCTTCCGCTTGGTGCCGTCGGGCTCCAGGATGGTGGTGCGCTCCAGCTGGCCCTGGAGGCTGGCCTTCACCGCCTCCACGTACTCCCGGCGCAGGGCGGCCTGCTCCGCCTTTTCCGTCTCGGTCAGGCCCTCCGCCGTCCGGGACTTCCGGGCCAGGGCGTTGATCCGCGCCACCTTTTCATCGGTCATCATTGCCGCTCTTCCCCCTCTCGTTCAAATACCAGCTCCAGCTCCCGCAGGGTGTCCTGGCCTGTGACGGGGAAATAGCCCACATACCGCCAGCCCTGGGCGGCCCGCTCCCGGATGACCGTCTGGTAGCTGCCGGTGTCCACCTTGACCCCGCCGAACAGGCTGTAACCCGACCACTCCGCGTCTACCCGGACAAAATCATATTCGTACATAGGCGTCCCCCTTTAAAGATACCGTTCCAACAGGATCATGGTGCGGCCCTTCTTGGAAAGGCCCTTCACCTCCCGGAGCACACATTTGCCCAACCCCCGGCAGGTAAAGATGTCCCCCTCTCCCACCGCCCGGTCCGCCTTGAGGCAGGGCCGGTGGTTCACCTCCACCTTCCCCGCCGCGATGAGGTCGGCGGCTTTCCCCCGGCCGGTGGAAAAACCGGAGGCCAGCACTGCGTCCAGCCGCAGGCTGCTCACCGTGTCATGGATCAGCTTCACCTGCTTTTCAGGGGGGCGGAGCTCCTCCAATGGGATCTCCTCCGCCCGGAGCCTGGCCCGGCCCGCCCCGGTGAGATTTTGCAGCAGGTAGGGGCCCAGCTCCTGGAACACCAGGATGTCACAGACTCCGTCCCCCACCAAAATATCGCCCACCTTTTCCCGGTCCAGTCCCTGGCCCAGGATAGCCCCCAAAAAGTCCCGGTGGGTCAGCTTGTCCCCCGACTGCCACCGGCAGCGCAGGGCGGTATAGGGGGGCTCCCAGCCGTCCTCCTCCTGCCAGTCAGGCAAAAAGGCGCATACCTTCCGCTCCGCGTCGGCAAAGCCCCCGGCAAACAGGTGCCGGGGATGCCCGGCGGCGGCAATGAGCCGCCCGGCCGCCTCCTGCTGGGCGGTGGAGAGAAAGGGGGTGCAGGCGGGCGTCCCCCGGCCGGCGTGGTCCATCTGGTCGCACACCCGGGCCAAAAGCTGCCGTTCCTCCGGCCCCTGGGCCACCTTATTCAAAAGCTCGGTCTTGGTCACAGGGTCCTCACCACGATTTCCTTTTGGCTGAAATTTGATCATATTATACCAGATAAGCGGCGGCAATACAATGGAACAGGCCGGGATTTTCCCTTATGCTCCGTCTGCCGAACAAACATATTTCCGCAGGGGCGGCTATTAGCCGCCCCTACAAACAGGGAACCACGTTTTCTACCAATTCGCCGTGGGGGCCGCTTCTCGGCTTTGCCTTCGGTCGTGCGATGAACGCCCGGCCCCTCGGCGGTCCATTCAGGATTGCCACCCCCACCGCCGGGCGACCACACGGGGTCGCCCCTACACAGACCGGGCGCGTTCCTGATGTGATATAGGCCTACTTTTTCGCCCTTTATCCTTCTTTCTCCATCACATGGACCCGAAACTGCGCCGTGACCTCCAGCTGTTCCAACCGTTCCAACCGCTGGGCCCCCGCCTTGGGGGTCTTCCAGTAATAGGGGGTCATGCAGAACAGGTCCTGGATGGCCTGAGGCTTCGGCAGGGTAAAGTGGGTCTCCACCGCTGCCACGTCCAAATAGCGGAAGCCGGAGTATTCCTCCCGCTTCTCCTCATTCTCATAGGGCCGGTCATAGAGGACCTGCTTCAGCTCCCATAGGTGCCGGGGCCCGGGGACGACATAGAGGAATCTCCCCCCGGGCTTCAGCACCCTGCGAAATTCCTTCGCTGCCAAGGGGGAGAAGCAGTTGATCAGCACGTCCACGCTCTCCCCGGTTAGGGGGAGATGGTAGAGGGTGCCCACGGCGATCTCCGCCTCCGGGCACCGCCGGGCCGCCTTTTTTACGGCGGGCTTGGACAGGTCCAGCCCCGCCGTCCGTCCTCCCCGGCGCTCCACCGTCTGGGCCAGGGCCTGGGTGTACCAGCCCTCCCCGCACCCCGCGTCCAGCAGGGCCGGAGCGTCTGGGGCGGCATCCTCAATAAGTTGACATAATTCATCCCGCAAGGGGCCATACCAGCCTCCGTCCAGAAACCGGGTCCTGGCGGCAGCCATATCTTTGCCGTCTCCGGGCGCTTTGGAGTGTTGAAAGTTGGCGGGGAGGAGGTTTACATAACCTTCCTTCGCCCGATCAAAGCTGTGGCCACTGGAGCAGACATAGCGCCTTTCCTGCCGCTCCAGGCCCCCGCCGCAGACGGGACAGCAAAACAGACTTTCCACAGCAAAGCCCCCTTTCCTGTGACAGTATAACACAAGAAGGAGGGCGGGGCAAGATTTGGCGGAAGGACCCCGCGATGACGGCAGACCGGCTGAAAAAGGGAGAGATACCACATTTTCCTTGCCTTTCCCGCCCCTTGCTGATACAATAGTGGGGCTAAAAACATATCCAAAGGAGTTTGCTATGATCACCGTTACCGACCTCTCCCTCAACTATTCCGGCACCCCCCTGTTCTCCCACGTGGACCTTCAGTTTGTGAAGGGCAACTGCTACGGCATCATTGGCGCCAACGGGGCGGGCAAATCCACCTTCTTGAAGATCCTCTCCGGGGAGCTGGACTCCACCTCTGGGGAGGTGTCCATCCTGCCCAATGTGCGCATGTCGGTCTTAAAGCAGGACCAAAACCAGTATAACGCCTACACCGTGATGGACACGGTGCTCATGGGCAACCTGCACCTCTATAACATCGGCAAGGAGATGAACGCCCTCTATGAGAAGGAGGACTTCACGGACGAGGACGGCATCAAGGCCGCCGAGCTCCAAGCCGAGTACGCCGAGCTGGGGGGCTACGAGTCCGAGTCTGACGCCTCCCGCATCCTCCAGGGCCTGGGAGTGGGCACCCAGTATCATGAGACCCTCATGGAGAACATGGACGCCCGGCTGAAGGTGAAGGTGCTGCTGGCCCAGGCCCTCTTTGGGAATCCCGACATCCTTATGATGGACGAGCCCACCAACAACCTGGACATCGCCGCCACCAACTGGCTGGAGGATTTCCTGCTGGACTTTGAGGGCACCGTCATCGTGGTGAGCCATGACCGGCACTTCCTCAACACCATCTGCACCCACATCGTGGACATCGACTACAACAAGGTGAAAATGTACGTGGGCAACTACGACTTTTGGTATGACGCCTCCCAGATGATGCAGCAGCTGATGAAGAACCAAAACAAGAAGAACGAGGAGAAGGCTCAGGAGCTGAAGGAATTCATCTCCCG